>NZ_JBFAXX010000031.1:0-104368 GCF_040680995.1 Kitasatospora sp. NPDC051914 | reverse complement strand
CGCCGGCATCCTCATCGCCGACTACTGGATCGTCCGCCGCACCTCGCTCGACCTCGCCGACCTCTACCGCCCGCACGGCCGCTACTGGTACACCGCCGGCTGGAACTGGCGCGCCCTGCTCGCCTTCTTCGTCGGCGGCCTCCTCGCCGTCGGCGGCTCCTACGGCGGCCCCTTCCCCGCCGACGGCCTGATCCCCTTCCTCAAGCCCCTCGCCGACTACGGCTGGGCGGTCGGCTTCGCCTCCGCGACGCTCCTGTACACCGCGCTCAGCATCGGTTCCCGCAGAACGGCACAATGACGGCGGGGGCGGGGCCGCGGACCACAGTAGCCCCGCCCCGGGCCGTCGGACGGCCGTGAAGGCGTCAGGCGGTCCGGGCCCGCCGTCGCCGCCCACGACCACTGGCTGCGCGACGAGGACTCCGACCCGGAGGAGCTCCTGGACCGGGCCCGCCGCCTCCTGGCGACCGGCTTCCACGACTGAACGCCGCCCGGACGGCGCCGACGCACGAGGTCACCCTGTGCGCAGACCGCGCCAGTTCGGCGACCTTGGTCGTGGCGAGCCGACCGCGTTCGATCACCGCTCCGAGGTGTGCGGGCGTCACCGCGTCCGGTGTGCCGCGGGACGACACCGGCACGGTCCGCAGGGCGTGCCGCGCGGTGTTCCCGAGCGCGCCGGTCGGGCCGGGCGGCCGCCGCTCGGGCGGCCAACATGGCCGATGCGGCGCTCCGGGGCGGTGTCGATGAAGGCCTCCGGGCACGTCTCCGCCAGTGCCCCCAGGACGTCCTCGCCGGCCGGGTCCGGATTCTCCGGGAAGGCGGACGCCACGGCGCGGACCCGGGGCATTCCACCCCGGCGCAGGACGGTGCTCCAGGACCCGTGTCCTCATGGGTGGCAATGCCGGGCCTGCCGACTGTGCACCCGGCGGTACACCGGCACACAGGCGCCGTCCGCCAGCACCTCTGTGGTGCGTTCCGACGAGATCCCGTCAGATCCGTCGGCCCGCATCTTCGAGGGAACCGTCGTCGTCCGCGACGGGTACCTTCTGCGGATCTTCGGTGCCGCGAGAGGGGAGGAGTGCAGACCCCACCGGCTTGCCTACCAGGGCGGGCCCGTGCTCAGTGGCAGCACCGTCCACATCGCGGCGGCAGCAGGCCGTCTGCGCGCACTCGCCCTGGCCGCCCGCCGGATCTGCTGTGAGCGGGAACCTCGGGTATACGACGGCCTCGCCAGTGTCGTTGCCGACCCGCTCTACGCGTCCGGCCCGGCCGGTGGCCTGCACGCCATCGACACCTGGAGCGGAACACTGTGCCGGAGCGCGCCCACCCCGGGCCGCCTCTTACATCACCGGCGCACGCGGCGACATTCACGTGCTCGCCCTCACCTGACCGGTGGAACGCGCTACCGCCCACCGGGCCCACCGGCCGTTCGAGATCGACGTGCGCAGGTCGAACGGGCCGCCTGCCAGGGGCAGTCCCACCTGCAGTGGCAGGCGGCCACCGCGCCCCGATTCTTCACCTTTGGAGGAAGCACGGCGCTGACCCGGCTGCTTCGTGACACACCGACCCCGCCCACTGGCTGATGACCGGCCCGTGGCATACGTCGGGGCAGGACCGCGGCCGGCCCGTGCCGTCCGACCGCCAGCCCGTCCCAGGCGCTTCCTCGAATCCCGGAACGCTCCTGTGGTGAACGGTTCGTGGTGGTAGGACTGACGCGACCGGACGATGCGCATCCATCACATGGGGGGACCATGGGCTGGCGTGAAGAGACCATTTCGTCGCTCGACGCCTGGCTGGCACTGGAGGGCGGTGGCGGCCGGAAACCACGCTGGCGCCGGATCGGTCGGGCTGTGCCCGGCACGGCCCCGGGAGCCTACGCGGTCGACGTGCGCGGACTGCCCATCAATGCGGACCAGATCCAGGTGGAGAACCTGCGCCTGGCCGGGTTGGACGAGGATGGCCTGGAGGCCGGCCACCCGGTCATGGACGTCTCCCAGGACGGCACGGTGCTGCGCGTGCGGGTCGCCGAGTTCGCCGATCCCACCGACCCGTGGCTATGGCTGTTGCAGCAGCCGGCGACATTCCTGATCGAGTCGCTGCGCAAGGGCATTTCGGGCGCGATGGAGGAGGGGCTGGCCGGACTCCTGGCACGAGGGGAGGCCGGTGGGCGCCCGGCGCCGGTCGGACTGCCGGCCGGTGTCCTGCTGCCCGCCCAGGACCTCGCCTACCGAGCCTGCCTCGGCAGCGGACTGTGGCTCGTGTGGGGGCCGCCCGGCACCGGCAAGACATCGGTCCTCAAGCGGGCCATCAGCGATCTCATCGCCGACGGCAAGCGGGTCCTGCTGGTGTCGGCGACCAACATCGCCGTCGACAACGCCCTGCTGGGCGTCGTCAAGGAACGCCGCCATGCGCCCGGGCAGCTCGTCCGTGTCGGCCCGCCGCACTTGCGGGACATCGCCGAGGACCCGCAGGTCTGCCTGCCCCTGATGGTCCGGGCCAAGCTTTCCACGGTTGACGACCGCCGTCAGGCCGTGGCGGCGGAGCTGGCCGCCGTCAACCGGCGTGCGGAGCAGCTCACCGCCATCGAGGCGCAACTGGCCGGATTCGACGCCGACCGCCACGCTCGGAACTCCAGCCGCCTGCGCATACCGGAACACACCGTCGACCATCTCCTCGCCGCACTCGGCCGTGCCTCCGAGCAGCGCCGTGAGGTGACTCAGGCCCGGGAGGCGGCCGTCCGCCGTAGCGCGGTGGCCGAGGCTGCCCACCACGCCGTCGCGGATCAGTGTGCGGCGTGGGAGGTGATCGACGAGCTCGCGTACGAAGCGGAGACGATCGAGGCGGCAGCCACGGCCGCCGAGGGCAAGGCCCTCGTTGCGGAGCAGGACCTGGCCGCCTCGCAGGAGCGACTGGAGGCATTAGAGGGCAAGGCCGGCCTTGCCAGGCTGAAGGCCCGCGCCGCGATCGCCACCGCCAAGGCGGACATGGAGGCCGCCGCCGAGCGCAGCCTGACCGCTTCCGATGCGGCCCGCAGCGCCCGCGCCCTCGCCGACCGCCGCCGGCTGCAGATCCATGCCGAGACGGCCCGGCTGGCCCGGGATCTCCCACTCGGCCGTGAAGAGCTCCAGAGGATCGCCGACGAGCTCGACGGTGCGCGCGACGCCATCCATTGCCTGGACACGCGGGACGACGACCTTGCCGAGTTGCTCCTGGGCCTCGACGAGCAGCTGCGGCTGTCGCGCAGCGCAGCCGCCGAGGTGGCCGAGGCTGTTCGCCGAGGCCACCCCGCCCGGCACGCAGAAGCCCAGAGCCTGCGCCCGCAGGTGGCCCTCGATGCCACCCGCCGGTCTGCCCTGCTCAAACAGCACCAGGAACTGCACGAGCAGTACGAACGCCTCGCCCGCGACGCGCAGGGCGAACTCATCCGCTCGGCGCGGCTGGTGGCCACCACACTGGCCCGTTTCAGGACCAACACGGCCGTGTTCGAAGGCGCCTACGACGTGGTCCTGATCGACGAGGTCGGCGCCGCCACCCTGCCCGAGGTCCTGCTGGCGGTGTCCAAGGCGAGGAAAACCGCCGTGCTCCTCGGCGATTTCATGCAGCTCGGGCCGGTCCTGCCCGAGGGCTTGAAGGACAACAGGCGTCCGGACGTGCGGCGCTGGCTGCTGACCGAGGTGTTCAAGCACTGCGGGATCGACACACCGCAGGCCGCGCAGCAGCACCCCGGCTGTATCGCGCTGGACGTGCAGCATCGGTTCGGCACCGACGTGATGCGGCTTGCCAACACGCTGGCATACGACGGCCTGCTGTCCGCCGGACCGTCCGCCGAGGCACGGGCGAGAGCCAGGGGAGCGGACGATGCGGAGATCGTCATCGTCGACACTGACGGGCTCGTCGACCTTGCCCAGGTCTACCGGATCGGCGCGGCGAAAGGATGGTGGCCCGCGGGCGTGCTCCTCTCCCGGGCGTTGGCCGACCTGCACCGGGCCGATGGGGATGCCGTCGGAGTGGTCACGCCCTATACGGCCCAGGCCGAGGCCACCCTGGAGGCCATGCGCGAGATCGAGGGCGAATCCGGGATGCTCGCCGAGGTCGGCACGGCACACCGCTTCCAGGGACGCGAATTCCCCATCGTGGTCTTCGACCTGGTCGAAGCCGCCCACGGCGATGGCATGTGGATGGCCAAGGCCGCCCGTCGGCCCGATGCCGGGGCATGGGTCCACAATGGCCTGCGTCTGTTCAACGTGGCCGTCACCCGCGTGCAGCACCGTCTCTACCTCGTCGGCAGCCGCAGCCGCATCGCCGCTGCCGCGCCGGACACGGCGCTGGGGGCGGTGCGCGAGCTGATCGAGGGCCGGCTCGTGCGCACGATCCCCGCCGCGGCCCTGATCGCGCCGCACGGACCCGTGACTCCCCACCTCGGTCCGGTCGGGTCGCGTCTGGCGGAGGTCCTCGGCCGGCACGTTGAGATCACCGACGTCCAGGACGAGGTCGCCTTCCGCCGGACGTTCGCCGACCACCTCGCCGCGGCACGGCAGTCCATCTGGATCTGGACCCCATGGGTCGCCGCGCGCGTGCGCACCCTGCTGCCCGCGCTCGAGGACGCAGTCCGGCGCGGCGTAAGGGTCACGGTGTTCGTTCGCGACCCCAGCGACCACAACCAGCAAAAGTTCGCCGAGTACCTGGCCGAGCTGAAAGCCGTGGTGCCCAGGGTCGTACCCGTCAACGTGATGCACCAGAAGATCGTGGTCGTCGACGACCGCCTGGTCCTCCTGGGCAGCCTCAACGCGCTGTCCCAGAACCACTCGCGCGAGGTCATGCTGACCATCCGAGGTAGCCACTTTGCCCGTAGGATCCTCCAGCACGAACACGCCGAGGACATTGCGAACCCGCCCGCATGCGGCTCGTGCAAGGGCCAAGAGGTGGACCTCAGACGAGGAAAGGGCGGCTGGTACTGGCGCTGCTACAACCTCGCCTGCCCGGCACGGAAAGGCAACCGCGGGTGGAGGATCGAAGCCCGTTTCGCAACCGACGCCACCAGTCGTCGCCACGGTGGAGGGTGACACGGAGCCCGGCGCCCCGGGGGCACGCCGTGGTGGAGGACCGAGGGGCGAGTGACAAAGCGATGGGTCTGCGGAACTGCCAGGAAGGAGCAGTCTCGGGCGCATGGAATCCGGCGCACCCGCAGCGGTCATGCGATGGTCCGCCTCATCGGTATCCAGGACATTCAGGCGAACGGCCGAGGCGCTCACGGAGCGCCAACCGCTGACGAACCAGAGTCAGGGCTCCTTCGGCCCTGGCGAACTGATGCTGGAGCGCCAGCCACAGGTCGGGAGCGTCACTGGTTCACCTCGGCCGGGTTCCGCGTCGAACGTACGGCTTTGACGAAGGGCGTGCGCACGGAGGTGAAGCGTTCCATGAGGGGGTCGCGAACGAAGCCGCCGATCATCTGCGACCAGCTGCCCGGGAGTCGGTCCGCGAGTGCGAGCACCCGGGCCGTCTCCCCGTCGGACAGACATCTGCTGTCCTGGAGGCAGAACTCCAGGAGATCTCGGTCTCTCCACCTCTCTTCCTCTTCCTTGCCGTTCCAGTCCACGAGGAATTCCCACGCAAGGTACGCCGAGCTGTGGTGAGGGTGGTCGCAGGACTCCGCGTCGAGGTAGCACCAACCGGACTCCAGAGCCTTGACGGCCGAGCGGAGCACCGCCCGGTCGAGGGCGAGCTTCTCCAGTGACCGGCAGTAGTCCAACAACGCCTTGGCACAGGGCAGGAGGTTAGGCGGGGCCAGGAGTTCAAGCGGGCCGAAGGTGGTCTCCACCGTCATGCCGGTGCTGGCGAGTTGCGTGTCACGCTGATTGTGGTCGACGTCCGGCAGCCGTTGGACCGTGGCCGCCAAGGCGTCGGCCGCGCGGAGAAAGGCGGACGACGCGTCGGCGAGTGCAGTCTGCTGCCTGGCTTCGTGCTCGCTCTGGTGTTGGACGCGTGCTGTTGTGATGGCGGCGCGGGCCTGGTCGAGCCCTGCGGTGAGCGTCGCGCTTGCCGCCCGGTCGCCGGCGCGCCTGGCCCACAGAGCGGTGAGGAAGCTGATGGGGAGTGCGAGGAAGGCGGGGACGGCGGTGCCGAGGTCTGCCAGGTTCACGAGCCGATCCTGCCCCATGGGAGGAGTCGCGTCGGGTCTTCGGCCGGGGCTGCGGCGAAGTGATCGGCAAGGATCAATTCCCGCCCGCTCGCTGTTCGGGGCGGTCACCGCGCTGCTCGCTCACCAGTCGGCGACGATCCGTACGACCGTGGCATCCGATGATTCCGCGCTCTCCCAACCCCATAGGAAGTAGAAGTCCCGCACCTGGTTGGCAGGATGGTGGTTTCGCAGAGCGCATACCAGGAGCTCCGAGTCCTCAGGAATGGTCGGCCACTTGGCCGGGGGTTGAACAGAGCCGAACGGGAGGAACGGATTGCGCACCACCACGCCGACCGCCCACAGGTCGCCCGGGACACGGCCTTGTTCGGTCACCAGTCCCACGACCTCCAACGGCCACTTGGTCGGCCTGTCGTGACCTCGCCGGATGGATCGCTCGGCCAGAGGCCGGAAGAATCCGCGCAATGGGGTGCCGAACTGCTGGAACAGTTGGTGCAGCGGGCCAGTGTCCAACGGCACGCCCGGGAGTTGCATCGACAAGTTCGCCCGAAGGGTGCGCCGGTACTCGTCACACCCGAGATCCGCAGTGATGGTGTACCAGCCGCCTTCGAATGCGTCGAAGATGGTGATGCTCTCGGTACCGCTGTCCTCCCCGCCGTACTGCAGCCGGTTCTGCCAGCCGGTCAAAGTCTCTGCGAAGCTGCTCGCACCGATGCCGTGCCAGACACGGCCCATCTTCTGAATCGTCCAATGGGAGCACCTACTGATCCAGCCCGTGGCGTTGAGGCGGTGCAGCGCGTCCAGCAACTCGTCCCCGCTTCGGGAAGCTAGCGGCACGTCGAGGGAGACCCCCGCTCCGGAAGCTGTGTACGCCCAGTCGATGTCGGGAAGCTCGACAGCGAAAACCACCGGCGAGATGAGCCCTTTGCTGCTGACCGCGCCGACGGAAGTGCCGTCGAGTCGAGCGAGAGCCCGGGTCGAGTCGGGCAACACCGGGGAGGCCGGACGCTTGGTCGCCGGCCTGTTCTGCTGGTCCTCGCCTCGGTGCACACGGCCGAAGACCTCCAGCTCCCGGACCTTGAACGCCAGCAACCTGTCCAGTTCAAGCGGGTCTCGCAGTGCCAGGAGGAGGTCCTGCCGGTCGAGAGCCACGACGAGGCCCTTCTCCCGCTTGGCGACGGCCCTGTCCGCGAACTCCTGGTTGATCCCGCTGACGGACACCAGTACGCCGATGACCCGTTGCCCGACCTCTTCCAACCGGAGCCGGATCTCATCGGCCACCGGTGATCCCGACCGGTCGCCGGTCCACTTCGCTTCCACGAGGTACGTGGCGTCCCGGGTCGACACAATCAAGTCGGTCTGCCGGGGCCCGGTTCCCGGAGGATCCAGCTCCACTCGGAAGTGCGCCCGCTGGAAGAGGCGTTCCAACAGCGGTTCCAGCTTCTTCCCACGTCTCTGGGCATCGGCGTCGGCTTCGACCTGCCGGAACTCCTCCTCGAGGTCGCTCCACGCACCCGGGGGCAGCGCGGCTTCCAGGCCGGCGATGCCGTCACCCTCGCGTGGCGGAGTGTCGAGGTCTGCGGCATCGGGCAAGCGGGTCCTCCACGGAACAGGCACTACGGGGCGGATACGCCGAGGAGCCGTACTGCGGCCCGGCCGGGCATTCGCCTGACAGCCCCGCGGCCCGGCCCGGGGCGTGGTGAAGCCGTCGGCGCAGTGATGCTAGCCCTCCAGCACCCGGCCCGTCCCCGGCTTGACGAAACGGCTGACGGCATCCGCGCCGGTCCTGCCCTTCTCGTCGGCCACCCCCAATTGCTTTGCGTCCTTGCGCTGTGTGCCACGCAAGAGGAAGCCCGAACATCAACGCATAGCCCCGGACTGACGGAGGCGCGGCCGTCACGACGGCCTGGTCGAGGACACCTCAATGGTGGGTGCGGACCTGCTGGACCTCTGCTCTCGGTTACCGGGCGGACGCACTATGCTTCCGCCAGCCTTCACGATTTTCGCACCATCTGATCGGCCCGAACGGAGTCACCAGCATGGCCCACCGCCGCTCCGGACAGCACAGCGCCGCCGACCCTTTGAGGCCGCTACTGGAGTCCTGGCAGAAGTCTCTGATCGATCTGGGCTTTCGCAATCGGCTGGTGCACTACCGGCGCAGCAGCAAGCAGGCGGGTGCGGACATCACCGCTCCGGGGCTGGCGCAGGTGTTGGAGGCGCTGCCCAAGGGCTGCCTGTTCGCCCCGGTGCCGGATAACACCTCCGCTGCCGTCCAGCCGCAGCCTGGCCTGCCCGCGTACCCCGGCGATGCGGTCGCAACCCTGACCGGCAGCCGCCCCATCGACACCCCCGCCTCCCGGACGGGCGCCGGCAGCACCAGGATCGCCCTGCACACCACCAAGGCAACCCAGGCCGAACAGGACAGGCATCTCAAGCGCCTGGCCACCGTCGCGCAGGAGAAGTACAACGACTACGGCCTGTGGGTGCTGTACCTCGGCGTGGGCTTCCTCCAGTGGCGTCCGGCTGCCGATGCCGATCCCGTCGCCTCGCCCCTGCTGCTGGTGCCGGTGCGGCTGCGCAGATGGAAGGGCGACTCCTTCCTCCTGGAGCTCAACGGGGACGAGGAGCTGAGCTTCAACCCGGCGCTGGCCGTCAAGATGGAGGAGATGGGCATCGAGTGGCCCGCCCCGGAGCAGATCGAGCCCACCGACGCCCCGGCCTTGCTGGAGCAGGTCCGGCGGGCCGTCTCGGCCCGTACCGGCTGGCAGGTCAGCGAGCGCATCGTGCTGGACGCCTTCAACTCCAGCAAGGAGGTGATGTATCGGGACCTGCGGGACAACATGCAGCGGATCCTGGGCAGCCCGCTGGTGCGCACCCTGGGCCTGGGCGCCGACGCGGCCGGCACTGCGGACTCCCTCGGCTTCGACCCGATACCGCTGGACCAGATCGACCAGAAGCAGCCGCCGGAGAACGCCCCGCTCGTGCTGGACGCCGACTCCTCCCAGCGCCAGTGCGTCGCCGCTGCGCTGGACGGTCGTAGCTTCGTGATGGACGGCCCGCCCGGCACCGGTAAGAGCCAGACCATCACCAACATGATCGCAGGCTTGTTGGAGAAAGGCCGCAGCGTCCTGTTCGTCAGCGAGAAGGCGGCCGCACTGGACGTGGTGCGCAACCGCCTCGAACAGGTCGGCCTGGACGACTACGTCCTCGCCCTGCACAGCAACACCGCCAACCGCAAGCTGGTCGCCCAGGAGCTCGGCCGAGCCCTCAACGCATCTCGCCGCTCCTTCCCAGCGGCGCGCCGCGACGAGCTCCTCACCGCCAAGGAACTGCGCCGGGAGCTCTCCGGCTACGCCGCGGCGATGAACGAGCACCACGAGGGGATGAACCGCCCCCTGCACGATGTCCTGGGCCGTGTCTCGCTGCTGCATACCCTGCAGCAGCTCGCCCCGGAACCGGAGTTCGACGCGGCCGGCCTCACCGAGGAACGCCTGCGCAGCATTCTCGACGGCGCACGCTGGGTGTCCCGTTCCTGGCGCCCCGCCCTGGAGGGCGAGGCGTTCGCCTGGCGCGGACTCGGCGAGACCGGCGGCGAACTGGACGCACTGGCGAGGGCCCTGGAGGACCTTGCAGTCCTGCGCGGTGCCTTGGCACCGCACGCCCCACTGATGGAGGCCATGGGATGGGACGGCCTGTACGACGCCGAGTGCCTCATCGAGGCGCTGCGGCTGGGTGCCGAAAGACCCGTCGTCCCCCTGCCCTGGCTGGAGACCGATCCGCCCCGGATCGCTGACGGCATCCGGACGTTCGAGCGGCGGCTGGACACGGTCGAGGCTGCCGAACGGGCGGCGCACGGGCTGCTCGGACCGCACTGGGCCGAGCTGGCCGACTCCTCCGCCCCGATCTCTCCCGAGCCCGGGCCGCAGGAGCAGGCACTGGCCACGCTCGTCCCGTCCGGGCTGGATCTGTCCGGCGCCACCGCCGAGCAGGCCACTGCACTCGCCGACCGGCTCGCGACCGACGCGCAGAGCCTGGAGCGGGCACTGCAGCTGCTGGCCAACGCCGCCCGCGTGTACGGCGTCCCCGCGCCGGAGACCTGCGCGCAGGGCCTGCGGCTGGTCCGCCTGACCGAGCTGTCCCTGCCGGAGCAGGACGAGAAGCCCCCCGCACGGTGGCTCACCCCCGCGGGCGCGGCCCAGGCCCGTACCGCCCTGTACCGACTGTCCGACGCGGTGGCCGACCTGCGCGCGGCCCGCGACAAGGCCCGCCGGAACTTCACCGAACGGGTCCTTGAGGAGGCCGCACTGGCGGACGTGACCCAGCGCTTCGCCACCGTGCACCGCTCGCTCACGGCACGGATGTCCTCCTCGTACCGGGCCGACCGCCGCACCGTGCGGGCCCTGCTGCCCGAGGGTGCCAAGTGCACCAAGATGGTCCTCGCGGCACTGCCGGACGCAGTCGCCTGGCAGCAGGCACAGCAACGACTGGAGCAGGAGGGCCGCCGCGAGGGCGAGCTCCTCGGCCACTTCTGGCAGGGCGAGGAGACCGACTTCGCCGCGGCGGAAAAGGCACTTGGGCGCGCCGAGCGGGCCGCCGAACTGGCCCCGCAGCTTCTGGATCCCGAGGCGCTCCGCGCCCAGCTCGCGTACGGCGGGGATCCCCGCCCGGCGGCCCGCGAGGCAGCCGAGAGCGCCGGAGAACTGCTCACCGCGTGGCGCGATTCGCTGGTGCTCCCGCCGCTCCTGGGCACCCCCTGCGACCTGGAGGACGGTACCCTGGCGGACGCCGCCCGCTGGAGCAGTGCCCACGTGGCGCCACTGAGGGAAGCCGCACGGCTGCTCGAGTACGTCGGCGGTGTCTCCGGGCGCGATAGCCGGACCCTGGCCGAGGCGCGCGCCGCGATCGTGGCGGCCCGGGCTGCCCGCGCCGCCGACGATGAGTTCGCCGCCCACGCCGCACAGGACCGCGACTTCCTCGGTGTGCTGTACGCCGGCCGCGTCACCGCGCGTGCCGCGCTGGAGCAGGCCGCGGCCTGGCTGCAGCGGCTGCGGGAAAGCTGCATGCTCGAGGAAGGGGTGTTTCCCGCCGAGGCGGCCCGGATACTCCATCAGGCAGGTCCGGACAGCACGTTGGAAGAGGCGAAGCGGTTCTGGGACCGCTCCTGCGCCCGGCTGACCGGGATGTTCGACGAGCAGCGGGGGCACGTGCTGCGTGCCGTCCTGTCCGTGACGGCGTCGGCCGAGCAACTGCTGGCCCTGCTGGACGGCGACCGCGGGGGCCCGGACGAATGGGCGTCCTACCAGCGGGGCCAGCGGGCGCTGGAGGAGGCGGGCCTGGGCGACCTGACCGCCCGTGCCGTCCGGGCCGGCGTTACGCCGGAGGACTTCCCGCAGGTGGTGGAGAAGTCGGTGCTGCACTCCTGGGCCGACCGCGTCATCCAGAACGACCCCCGCCTGGTGTGGAACCGGGCCAAGGACCGGGACGACAAGGTCGCCGCTTTCCGCGACGTTGACCGGGCCCTGGCCGAGCACGCCCGGATCCGGGTGGCGCGCACCTGCGACATGAACCGCCCAGATGTGCTCAGCAGCCGCGGCACCAAGCTGATCCAGCACGAGGGCAAGAAGAAGATGCGGCACACGCCGGTGCACGTGCTCCTTCGGGATGCCGGTGAGGCGGCGCTGCGCATCAAGCCCTGCTTCATGATGAGCCCCCTGACGGTCAGCCGGTTCCTGCCGCCGGACCTCACCTTCGACGTGGTGATCTTCGACGAGGCGTCCCAGGTCCTGCCGCAGGACGCGATCAACTGCATCTACCGGGCCAAGGCCCTGATCGTGGCCGGCGACGAGAACCAGCTGCCGCCCACCGCGTTCTTCACCGCCGGTGAGGACGAGGAGGACGACCCGTACGCCGAGGAGGAGGTGCCCCGCTACGAGTCGCTGCTCGCTCTGGCCAAGGGCAACGGGATGCTCAAGGAGCTCTCGCTGCGCTGGCACTATCGCAGCCGCCACGAGCACCTGATCGCTTTCAGCAACAAGCAGTTCTACCGGGGCGCGATGACCACCTTCCCCGGTGCGTTCTCCGAGGGGCCCGACGTGGGCGTGGCCTTCTTCAGGGCCGGGCAGGGCGTCTACCGCTCCGGAGCGGCGGCACGCAACAACCCCGGTGAGGCCGTCGAGGTCGCCCGGCGCGTCATCCACCACTTCCGCACCCGCCCCAACCGCTCTCTGGGCGTCGTGGCGCTCTCCCAGGCCCAGGCCGAGGTGATCCGGGAGGCGGTCGATCAGGAGCGCCGGCGGTACCCCGACCTGGACGCCTGCTTCTCCGACGACCGTCTGGACGGCTTCTTCATCAAGAACCTCGAAGCCGTGCAGGGCGACGAGCGCGACGTGATCATCATGTCGGTCGGCTACGGCCCGGACGAGAACGGCAAGATCAACCAGAACTTCGGGCCGATCAACCGCAAGGACGGCTGGCGGCGGCTCAACGTCGCCGTCACCCGCGCCCGCTACCGGGTCGAGGTGGTGGCCTCCTTCGAGCCCGAGAACCTCCGGCCGTCCGAGAGCGCGAGCTTTGAGCACTTCGCCCGCTACCTCAAGTACGCCAAGTCCGGGCCCGTTGTGCTCGCCCAGGATGCCGAGGACGGCGACGCCGAGCCCGAGAGCCCCTTCGAGGAGTCGGTGCTGGAGGTGCTGCGCGGCTGGGGCTACACCGTCCAGCCGCAGGTGGGCGTCGCCGGCTACCGCATCGACCTGGGGGTGCGCGACCCGCAGCGCCCCGGCCGCTACGCCCTGGGCATCGAGTGCGACGGCGCCATGTACCACTCCTCCAAGGCCGCTCGCGACCGCGACCGGCTCCGCGAGTCCATGCTCACCGGCCTCGGCTGGACGCTGCACCGGATCTGGGGCACCGACTGGTACCGCAACCGGGTGGAGGCCGAGGCCCGGCTGAGAACCGCCGTCGAGCGGGCCGCCGCCCGGAGCGTGAGCGTCGCCCCGCAGCGGAGCGCCCCGCCGGTCGCCGCTGCGCCGGAGGCCGGCCGGGCGTCGGCAGCACCGCTCGCCCTGCCGGCCGTGCCCACGCCCCGGCAGCCCTCGCCCAGTGGCAAGGTACCGGTCGTGGCTGCTCTGTCGGAGTCGGCGGAACAGCGGATCCGCCACGAACTGGAGCAGCTGCGAGCGGAGTTGGAGCAGCAGTCCGGCGTGGTTGGGCGCGACTCGCGTCCGAGGGCCCGTACCGACCAGCAGCGCAGGCAGCGCGGGCGCACCGAGCAGCTGGAGGAGCGCGCGGCCCTGCTCAAGGCCTACCTGACCGGCGACCGCAGGGCCGCGGCGGACGCCGTGTGCCCCGGCCGCCTGGTCAGCGTGGACTTCGGCGGTGAAGAGCAGGAGTACGAGATCACCTCCCAGGAGCCGCACTCGGCGGACGTGGAGAAGCTCAGCCCCTTCACCCCGCTCGGGCAGGCCCTGTCCGGCCGGACGGCCGGCAGCCGAGTCGAGTACGAGCACGACGGGCGCCGCATGGCCGTGCGGCTGTTGGCGGTGCGCGACTGACGGCGCCGTGGCGCGCGTGGGCGGGTAGCCTCCCGGCTCGGGAGGCCACCCGCTGGCCCGCAGGTGACTGTTCGCTCTTTCATGCTGCCGAGGCAGTGCGCCGAGAGATTCCCCGGCCCTCAGCCGGTTGGGCTTTCGTCACTGCGGCCGCGGCGAGGTGCCGCGGCCCGCGGGCCCAACGCATTCGCGCTGATCAGCTGGGCAGGAACGGGCTGCGGTTGCCGTGCCAGGAGATTGTGAGGGCGTCGCGGGCCCGGGTGGTGGCGACGAAGAGTAGGGCGCGGGACTTGCGCAGTTCGCGTTGGTAGCGAGCCTGGTCGGTCTTGCGGTACTGCTCGATGGCGGCGCGGGGGAGGATGCCGTTGCTGGCGGCGGCGATGGCTAGACGCTGGTACTCAAGGCCCTTGAAGCGGTGCATGGTGCCGACATGGACCTCGCCGTCGCCGCGGGGACCGTCCTTGGTTAGTTCGGCGCAGGTGATACCGGCCTGGGTGGTGAGGTGGTACATGACCTCGTTGACCTTGTTGCGGTCGGCCACGCAGATGGCGATTAGGCCGCGGGCGTCGCGGGTGGTGTTGCCGTTCGCGTCGGTGGTGAGTTCGGTGCGCCAGGCGCGCAAGGTGCCGGCGAGGCCGGCGAGTTCCTCGCTCCATGTGGTGTAGCCGGCAAGGACGGGGTCGGGGCCGTGCAGGACGGAGCGGTAGCCGGCAAGGGTGTCGGTACCGTCGTCGAGGTCGTCGAACTCCACGTCCTTGCCGGTGACGACGGTGATCGCCTTGGCCAGGATCTCCTTGGTGGTGCGGTAGCTGAGGGTAAGTCGGGAGGCACGTCCCCTGATGTTGATGCCGACGGCTCCGAGGGCGACCTGGTTGTCGTAAATGCGCTGGTGCGTGTCGCCGGTGACGAAGAGGTCGTTGGGGCCCGGCGCGACCATGGCACGGAGCATCTTCCAGTGGGCCGGGCTGAGGTCCTGGGCTTCGTCGACGACGATGTGCTGGTACCGGTGGCGGATGTAGCGCATGCCGGACTCGGCGTCGCGGTGGACCAGGTCCTTCCCGCCGACCTGTTCCTTGTGGTCGGCGCGGGCCTGGATCTTTGCGGCGCGTTCGATCTCGAAGCGGGCGGCACGCTCGGCTGCCTGGCTCCAGGTCTCCATGTTCAGCTTGTCGAGGCGGGCGGTGTACTGCTCGAGCAGCTTCCACACTGTGCTGCGCTCGACGCGGCTCAGCGGCCTTCCCCGGCCGGCGCGGCGAGCCTGGAGGTAGGCGGTGCGGGTGGGGACGGCCTGTCCGAGGACGACCTGCTCCCATTCCTCGAAGAGGAACTCGGGCTCCCAGGCGCGCTCGTCGAGTTCGAGCAGCAGGTCGCGGAGTTCCTTGAGTGCCACCTGGTTGTCCACGCGGCTCCTGCTGCGGCCGGAGATTGCGTTCTCGCCCAGGACGCGTGCGGTGAGCTGGTCGATGTGGGTGATCTCGACCCGGGCCAGCAGTTCGGGCTCCTCCACGAGGGAGGCGAGTCGGGCGCGCAGGTCGGTGGTGAGGTTTTTGGTGAACGTGGTGAGCAGGATCGGCTTGTTCTGGCCGGGTGGTAGCTGCTCTGCCAGGTGACGGACTCGGTGGAGCGCCACGATGGTCTTGCCTGTGCCGGGCCCGCCGGAGACTCGGGCCGGGCCGCTGTAGTCGCGGTTGACCAGGCGGGCCTGGGTGGGGTGGAGGAAGACCTTCCAGGCACGGAAGTCGCCTTCCTCGATGGCTGCCTGGAGTGCCTTGTCGACCGTGGTGACGGTGGTGCGGGCGAGCGCGGCGGTGAAGTCATCGGGGTTCGGCTGCTCGTCGAGCTCAACGGCCGCGGTGATCTCGCGGCGGACCTCGTCGACAGAGAGCCCGGACGCGAGCCCGTACAGCACGTCCTTGGTCAGCAGCGGAGCGTCCTGGACCAGTTGGTCGAGCTCGTCGCTGCTGGTGACCACGAGCGCCAGGTCGATCAGGGCTTCGGCCACGCCGAGGTCGCGCAGGAGCTCCGCGTCGTAGGCGGCCAGCAGCGGGACGGTCGGCTCGGGTTCGGGGAGGCCGGCTGCCGCCGGCGGTGCGGCGGGTGGTGCGGCCTCGATGGCCTCCTCGCCGGGTTCCGCCTCGGGTTCGGCGGGGGTGAGTTCGATCCCGGCGCGGCGCAGGGCGCTCTCGCCGACCACCGAGAGGTCGACGAACTCGATCTCGCCGGTGACGCGGTTGACCGCCACCGACAGCTGCTCGTAGACGTCGCGGCGGTGGCGGACCGCGATGGCCAGCCAGCTCTCCTCGCCGCCCGCCGCGATGCCGGTGCGGGTCAGCAGGACGCGGTAGGAGGGGTCGAGCCGGGCGGAGAAGATCCGGCCGTCGCCCTTGAGCGGCTTGAGGCGCAGCGAGGTGTGCCAGGGGTCCTGCCGGAAGAGGTGGCTGAAGTCGTAGAACTTCGCCTTGACCTGGCGGTCGAGCTTGTAGAGCTCCTGTTCGGCCTTCTGGTACAGGCTGAGCCGGGCGGTCATCGGTGGGAGCCTTCCACATCGGGCGCCGCGCCCGGCGAGGGCGCGTCGGGGAGCAGGGCAGTCAGGGAGTCGAGGTGGTCGAGCCAGTCGGCGGCGGTGCGTACGGTCCAGCCGTCGGCCCGGTACGCGGCGTCGCGACGCTGGGCCTCGTCCTCGGCCTCGGGCGAGTCTTCAGGAGCGGAGACGACTGCGATCTTGATGCCGTCCTCGGCCCAGACGAAGTCGGCCGGCCAGCCGCTGTCACCGAGTTCGTAGCCGAACACGTTCGGGGCCTTCTTGCCGCGGTCGGCGATCCGGGTGGCCAGGGCGAGCAGGTGGGCCTCCTCGTCCGGGTCGATGTGTGGGATGAAGTTCTTGTCCCAGGCACGGTCACGCAGCAGGACGACGATCTGCTCCTCGACCGAGGACTCGATCGGCACGGACTCGGGTTTTGGTGTGGCGGTCGCCTCGATTCCGGGGCGCTCGGCGGCGATGAGCGACTCGAGCTCGCCCACGCCCCCGCACACCGACAGTGCATCCAGTGGGTACGCAGCCACCTGGCTGCTGGTGAGCTGGACGCCGTCACCGCCGGCCTGCGGCAGGAACTGCAGCAGGTTCGACCAGTACAGCCAGGCGCGCCATCGCTGCTTGTGCTCCTCGGTGTTCAGCGCCGGCGTGTCGTCGTCCAGGCACGCCAGCACGGTCCAGGCGGGGGCCTGCTGGTCGGCGTCGCGTACCGCGAACACCAGCGGAAGCCCGTTGGTGTCGGTGCTGCGCAGGACGTGCACCAGCCCCACCTGTCCGTTGTCGGCGGTCGGCCCGGCGGGGTGGCCGAGCGCAGCGCGGAGCGTGGCCACGAGCGGGCCGCGCTCGGTCGTGGAGCCGACGATGGCGGTGGCCGGGTGTGCGGTCAGGCCGCTGACCATGGCGTTCGCCCGCCGGGCCCACAGTTTCGGGGCGGGGTCGCGCAGGTATGCGAGCAGCGTGTCGACCGGGTTGGCGAACACGGCGCCGGCCAGGTCCGGGCGGCTGCCGCCGAGCCCTTCGTAGGCGCCTTTCGCGGCTTCCTGTGCCGCCCACTCGTAGGGGGGCCACACGGGACCGCTCCGGGTGTCACGGCCCTCGAACAGGTCGAGGTCGTGCCAGGTCAGTTGGAAGACCACGGCGCCGTCGGCGCGGAGGCGGTTGCGCCGTGAGGCGTCGTCGGCCAGGCGGTTGTGCGTACTGCTGGCGTGGAACCGTCGGCCGTCCAGGTACACCTTCACGCTGCCCGGGGTGCCGTTGATGCCGGTGAAGGTGAAGTCGGTGCGGGAGCCGGGGAGCCGCTGCTGGGCGGTGAGGCGCCAGTGGAGGCGCTCGTCGCTTGTGCTGATTCTCAGGTGCCCGCTGGCGCGGCCGTCCTCCTCCAGGACGGCGTCCTTGCTGTGCTCGCTCCAGCGCCGGAGCGCTGCCAGGAAGCGCGCCTCCAGGTCGGACTCGATCTGCCGGTCGAGGCCGATCAACCCGGTCGAGGCCACCTTGGTGGTCCGCCAGGCGTCGTTGCCCTCCGCGTCGAACAGCAGCGACTCCAGCAGTTCCAGCGCCTCCACACGAGAGACCGTCGCCTGGTGACGCTCGGCGGTGTAGCGGTGTAGGCACCGGTGGCAGGCCCGGCGGTGCTCCTCGTCCTTGCACGGGCACTCGGTGAGCGCCTGATGGGCCTTCAGTAGCGTCGCACGGAAGACCGCCGGGTCGGTGAGCCGGTGCAGGTAGCCGGTGCCGCCGGGCAGCGAGTCGAAGAGCACCAGGAACCAGCGCCGCTCGCCGGTGGCGGCGTCCGGCATCGAGGCGAGGGTGTGGTCCAGGTGCTGCGGGTCGCCGCCGAACTGCCGGTCCACCCCGAGCCGCAGGGCCGCCCGGAACGAGTGGATCTTCTCCTCCACCAGAACGGTCGCCGCCGGCAGCAGCACCCGCAGCGCCTCCGTCCGCAGTTCGTGCGCGAGCAGCACGGGCAGTGACTGGGCCGCACCGGCTTTGCCCCGCCGCACTGGGCACCACGGCCGATGGTGCTTCAGCCGCGGGTCACGGGCATCCGAGGCACTGAGCGCATCGGTGTCGTGGTCGAACACCGGCCGGCCGTCGGCGGTGGCCGCTCCGCAGCCGGTGCATACGTGGAACGGGTTCAGTCGGACGGTGTGCCCGGCGAAGTCGTCCCCGGCCGGGATGTCGAACCTGGCCGGACCCAGGTTGACCGTTCGCACCATCGCTGACCGGCAGAAGTCCACGCCGAACGTCTCACTCGCGTGCCGCCACGAGCCGGGCTCCAGGGACTCTTCGGGGATGTCCACTGCGTGGACCATCTCGTAGAACCGCGGATCGCGCTCGTCGCGGTCGTCCCGGATCCGCGCGTCCTCCCGCTTGTCACGGGAGGTCACCAGCCGCGGCTGGACGACCTTGAACAGGCACGAGCCGTCGTCCGCGATAGCCCCGGTGCCGCAGCGCGGGCACGCCGAGCGGTCCTCGGCCGCATCCTGGGTGCGGACGTAGCCGCACTGCGGGCACACCCGCCAGGTCTGCCAGCCGGGCTGCGAGGCCGTGCCGACGTCCAGCCCGGTGATCTCGTGGCGGTAGCGGTTGACGTAGAAGGTGTTGCCCGGCGCCAGCTCGGCGAGCGCATAGCGCTGCGGACGGTCGTACGTCCGCAGCTCGGAGTCGTAGCGCGCACGGCCGGTCGCATCCTCGCCCTCGGGCCAGTACAGCGTGGCCTCCAGCACGGTGACGGCGTCCATCAAGGCGTAGTTCGGCAGCAGCCCCAGGTCGCACAGCACGCCCTGGGCCGGAGTCTCCTCCAACAGCGCGCCAAGCTGGCGGCCGACCCCGCGCCGCTCCGCCTCCAGCTCCGCCTTCTGCCGTGCCTCCTCCGGATCGGCTTCGTGCAGTTCGCCGAGCGCTTCGTTGATGTGCCGGATCCGGGCGCGCAGCGTCTCCTCCCGGGCCGCCCACGTCCGCTCGGCTTCGTCCACCGCACTGCGCAGCCCGCGCACCGCGTAGGCGCGCAGATCGGTCGCCGCCTGCTCCGACACACCGGACGGGAACAGCTCCAGGAACGCCTCGACCAGCGCCTCGCCCCGGGCGAGCACCAAGTCCACCAGGTCGGCGAGATACCCGTCCACGCCGAACAGACCCTTCACCGTGCCCGGCAGCGCCGGCAGCACCCGTCCCTCACCGTCGATCAGCCGACCGCGGGCAGCCAGGTCCAGCAGGTGCGCCAGGTACTGGCGGCGCAGGATCTCCACGGCCGACAGGTAGCAGCCCGGCGGCACGATCCGGCCCGCGATCATCTCCTTCGGCTGCTCCAGGAAGTACAGGTCACGCCTGCGCCGCTCCGGGATGGTCAGCAGGAACGCATTCCCGGTCCGGCGGCCGGCCCGGCCGACCCGCTGGGCGTAGTTCGCCGGCGTGCGCGGCAGCGAGGCCAGCACCACCGCCGACAGGTCGCCGATGTCGATACCCAACTCAAGGGTGGGCGTGCACGACAGCACATTGGGGTCGTTGAAGGCCCGCTCGTCGCCGGTGCCGCGGCGGAACGCCTCCTCGACCGTCTCCCGCTCCTCCCGGCTGAGCATCCTGGTGTGCTCCGCGGTCACCACCTGGTACGGGCCCGAACGGTGGTACAGGCGGCGGTAGTAGTCGTCCTGGTACGTGCGGTCGCGGGCGTGCACGTCCACCTCGCGCGCGTACGTTCCTGCCACGAGCCGCCCGGTGCTGCACCGGTACGACGGGCACGGCGCATCGTGCCACTGCTCCAACAGCGACGGATGAACCGTCTGCTCCCAAAAGCACACCCGGCAGCGCACATACGCCGTTTCGACGTCCGCGTCGGACAGCAACAGGGCGTCGATCGCCCCAGGCTGCAGACCGTAGATCCGCGTGGCCCCGTCCTTGGCCGCCCGCATCGACAGCAGTCCGGCCGCGTGCAGGGCGGGAAGCAGCCGCCCCCAGAACTCGGGCGACTGCTCGCGCGGCATTCCCAGACACCGTCCGGCCCACCGCTCGTGCCACGCCAGACGACCGGTGACGACGTCGAACTCGCTGCCGTCCTTCGGCCCCGACAACAGGAACACCGGAGCGCCCACGCCCTTGGGGAAGGCCGGCATACCTTCCGGGCGGCGGTTCCAGATGAAGTAGCGGCTGGTGCCCGTCTCGGACAGGAACTTTTCCAGCCAGCGGTGCTTGATCGCGCCGCGCCACCGCAGCCGCTCCAGGAAGATCCGCAGGAACGCCAGGTACCGCGCATCGTCCACCGGCACCAGCGCCTCGCCGCGCACCGCCTCCAGGTGCGCCTCGCGGACCAGGGCGACGGCTGCCGCGGGATCGGGCAGCCGTACGTGTGCGGCGGCTGTCCGGGTCAGTTCCAGGGTGCGGCCCTGCCGGGCCCGCAGGCCGAACTCCATCAGCGTCTGGAACGCCAGCCGCTCGCCGATCAGCTCCCAGGTGCGACGGTCCCCGCCGCGCGACGTGCCCGACAGCAGCCGCTTGACGCCCTTGAGGTCGTGCAGGTCCGGCGGTACGACGGCCGCGAGCGTCCGGGGATCGGTGGTGTCGGCGATCACCCCCGCTATCAGGTCGTTCAGGGCGGTCGGCTCGGACTCCGACAGATGCGCGACCAGCAGCGCCCGCAGGGAGAAGGTGTAGGAGCGGTTGGCGACGAAACCGGCCCGGTGCGCGGCGTCCTGCACCGAGTCGTTGAACATCAGCGTCTTGCGCTCGCCGAGCTCCTCGACCAGCTCGCCGCCGGTGAACAGCCGGGTGATCGAGGCCGCCGCGAGCGCGGCCTGGCCGGTGCCGAGGTAGCGGATCGCGTTGTGCTCACCGCACGCCGGGCACCAGTCCTCCTTCGCCGCGGTGTTCGCCGTGGCGCCCTGCTGAACCAGGACGAACGCGGAGTCCGGCGCCGCGAGCCTCGGCTCGCCCGACGCCGGGTCGAAATCACCGACCGGATCGGGCAGACGCAGGCGGCGCTGCGGGCCGTCCAGCACCATCAGATCACCGCCCGCACCGCGCAACTGCCCTTGGGCGGCGCTGCTCTTGGTGCGTGCCGATGCGGCGATCTTCGTGTCCGCGGCAGCCCGCTTGGCCTCCTCGCTCGTCGCCGCGATCAGGTTCCGCACCCGGATCTTGTCCTGCGTGGCGGAGGCCCGGCGGATCTTCGCCGGGTTCACCTCCACCGCGTGGTCGTCGCTCTCCGGCGTGAACACCGCCCAGCCCGACCGGCCACAGTCCCGGCAGTACACCGCAGGCAGGAACAGGTTGGCGGACTCTCCGCTGGTGGCCGTGGTCACCGGTGCATTGCGTGCCCCGTCCCCGGGGCTCTCCTGCGGCGCATCACCTGCATCCCACTGGAACTGCGCCTTCGGCCATGGCAGCACCCCGCGCAGCAGCCGCGACACCGACCGGGCCCACTGGTGCACCTCGATCTGCACCAGCGGCCGAGGACGGAGCGAGGAGGACGAGGGGTCGCGTGCCACCGACAGCAGCGCGACGAACCGGGCCAGCGCCTCCGCCGCCTGCTCCGGGCGCTGCGTGATCGCCTGCCCCCAGGAGTACGCCCCCGCGCGCCACAGCACGGCGAGGATCTCCTCCGTGGATTTCAACTCCCCACCCAGCGCGATCATCACGGCCTGGGTCAGGATGTGCTTCTTCAACTGCGCACCGAGCCGGAACGGGTCGAGCCCGCGCTGACCGGTGAACGCCTCCGCGAGATCGTCCAGCGCCTCGTCACTCAGCGACGGGTCGGGCATCGCGGCCAGCTTCTCCGGGGTCGGTACGGGCAGCAGCTCGATCGACTCGGAGGGGATGAACTCCTCCGCCGTCAGCCGCCGCTCGCCGATGACCGCCTCGGGCGTGAACGGAGTGCCGAACACCTCGCCCACCACCTTCAGCAACTCGGCCGCGCCCGCCTCGTCCGTACCGGAGGCGAGGGTCGCGGAGGTCGCTACCGGGCAGATCCCGCCCAGTGGCCGGCCGGGCTCCGACACGCCCAGTGAGGACGCCAGGCGGCGCAGCAGCATCGCGACGTCCGTGCCCTGCGCACCGTCGAAGGTGTGGAACTCGTCGACGACGATGTAGCGGACGTCAGCGTCTTGCCAGAGCGGCGCATCGGCGCGGCGCTGGAGGAGTAGGTCCAACATCTTGTAGTTGGTGATCAGGATGTCCGGCGGAGACGCCTGCATCTCTCCCCGGTTCGTCGCCACCCGCTCGTAGCGGGTCTTGGCGATCTCACCGATGTAGAGGCCAGCGGTAACCTGGGACAGCGCTTCTTCGTCCCGGAGGTAGGCGTTGATGCGCAGCGCCTGGTCGGTCGCCAGGGCGTTCATCGGGTACAGCAGCACGGCCTTGATGCCGGCACGGCCTGCGGCCCGCTCCCGGCGGCAGTGGTCCAGGACCGGGATCAGGAACGACTCCGTCTTGCCGGACCCGGTGCCCGTGGTCACGAGGGTCGGCTCCGGCACGTGGCCGTGCGCGGAGGACAGCCGGGCGAACGCTGCAGCCTGGTGGGCACGTGCAGTCCAGCCGCCCGACGGGGACCACTCCAGCAAGTCCCGCCAGCCCGGCTCCGCATCGATGAATGGCGCGCGGATCCGCAGGTACGGGCCGCGGAACATCCCCGACGTTTCGTCACCGAGGAAGGCGTGCAGGGCCAGCCGCGCGCCCTCGTCGGTGAGCGCGTAAGTGGTCGAGAGGTACTGCAGCAGGCTCTCCTTGAGTGCCCGCGCCTCCAGCGTCGGCCTCACGAGCGCGGTACCTCCTGCTTGATCGGATCCCACTCACCCCGGGCGACGGCAGCATCCAGGCGGGCCTGGAACACGGCATGGGCCTCGCGCATCTCGGCCTCGCGGTCCGCCTTGTAGAAGGGCGCGGTGTACCCGTCGGGCACGGGCGCGGTGTTAGGGGCGGCTTGATAGGCCTCGTACTGAGCCCAGCTCTCCTTGGCCTGATGCTGGCCGATTGTGCGGGCGTAACTTGCTAGCTTTCGGCCCTCGGCGTCGAACCAGGTCGCGGCTTCGAACTTCTGTAGCACAGGGAAACGGCCCTTGTATGCAGCGATTAGGGCGTCGACATCCATCCCGAGCCAGACTGCCACCAGCGCGTCGATCTCCACCAGGGCAGCTCGGCGAGCACGTTCGGAACGCAGTGGGGTGCCCGATTGCCAGTCCGGGGTCACCTCGTGCAGCGGCTGGAGGCCGGGCCAGGCACACGCCCACGGCTCGTACCCGGGCCAGGTGCGGTCGTACAGCTCGGACCACAGGTCGGCGTAGGCGCGGGTGAGGCAGTTCAGGCGCAGGGTGCGGAGCAGAAGCGGGGACGCGAGAGGGTGGTCGGGGGAGGGGGCGGGCATGGCCTTGGCACCCGCGATCCGGAGGTCGCCACGGCCCGTCGCCCGAAGAAAGTAGTCCAAGGGCAGGGAGGACCAGAACCCCGCCACTAGCGCGGTGAGGCGGTCGTTTGGCATAGCGAGGCTGTGTACCGCATCGATGTGCGCGGTCCCCGGCGGTACCAGAGCGGCATACAGAGCCCGCTCACTGTTCGACGAGATCATTCGACGCCAGGCAACCCGATGGAAGATTGCGTATCGGCGGCGGGCGCGGGCGATGAGTGCAGCATCGATTTTCTCTACCGTGACCTCGTCCTCAGCGACCCGCTCCCGCATGGCAATGGCGGCTCGGGCAGAGGCCACAGCGAACGCGTTCTCACGGAGGCGCGCGAGTGCGCGGTGGTCAATCCAGCGGTCCTGCTCTGCCAGGTACTCCTGGTTCCTCCTCTTGACTCGCACGTATGCCGTGTCGGGGACGAAGTTGTCCTGGAGAGCGACCAGGTCGGCGCCGAAGGCGTCATTGCTGTTGGCGTCGTGACGCTTGAAAACGGGTGTGGCAACGCCCAGCTGCGGTCCTTTCAGGACCACTTGCCGCCATCGATCCGGCTGATAGGGGATCCCTTCGAGTCCGTCCGGGCGGTTGTAGTCGATCAGGCCGGCTGCCTTGGCGGTAGTCTCGTTGTAGCCCGCAGTGACCTGAGGACCAAGCGTTCCCAGACGCAACGGATAGTCGGCTAGTGCCTCGATGGCCGCCGCCTCCGCTGTGCTCACTGGGAACAGCAGCTTGCCCTGTTCCACCGGCTGTCCTTGCTCGTCCAGTAGCTGCTGCCATACCGCGAGCTGTTCACGGTCCACTCGCACGACCCGGGCCAGGTGCGGGCGCTCATCGAACTCACCGTTGCGGTAACGGACGCCGGGCACGTTCCCGGAGCCGTCGTGCCTGGCCGACAGCCGCAGCGCCTCGATCGACACCAGCCACGACAGATGGTCGAAGCCGATCTCCCCGGGAGTGCCGTACACATGTACGCCGAAGTGAGTTGCGTGGCCGACCGGTTCGGGGAAGAACCTCTGCCCAGCGTTGACGAAGTCCCCGTGCACTCGCAACCGTCGGTACGAGGCCTCCCGGAGCGACCCTTCCTTGTCGCCGGTGAAATGCGAGTCCGGGTGAACCATTCCCGCCGTGCCCATCGCTGAAGTGTGTCCCCACACTTGACACATGAATGCCCGATACAGATCTGGCCGTGTTCCCGCCAGCAGCGGGTAAAGCTGTTCCGAGGCCAGCACATCCGCCTGCGCACTGATGGATGTGAGTTCGCCCAGCACGTAGTCACGCACCTCGGGCGATCGCAGCATCTGGTCCTTACGTCGCTGCTTCTCTGCCGCCGACGCCTTTTCGGTCAGCTTGAACCAGGGCCCGTGCTCTGCCAGTACGCTGGCCTCGTCCCAGTCGGGCCGCACCCACGGCGGGTTCCCCACCTGGAGGTCGAAGCCGCCGCCCTGTGCGAAGACCAAGACGAAGTCCAACTCCC
This sequence comes from Kitasatospora sp. NPDC051914, assembly GCF_040680995.1. Lineage (NCBI taxonomy): Bacteria > Bacillati > Actinomycetota > Actinomycetes > Kitasatosporales > Streptomycetaceae > Kitasatospora > Kitasatospora sp. NPDC051914. The sequence continues at coordinate 79,299 of NZ_JBFAXX010000031.1, read as the reverse complement.
AGTGCAGGAAGCCCTGTTCTTCGGCGATGCGCTGTGCCGTGGCCAGCCAGGGGAAGCGCTCCTCCAGCTTCCACACCGAGTCCATGCCCATGAAGGCGGGCAGGCCGTCCTCGAAGGTCGCGACGTCATCCAGATCGGCGAGGTCACCGATCAGCGAGTCCGTCGGCGCGTCGTAGGCGCCGAGCAGGGACTCCGCGAAGTCCAGCCAGTCGGCGAAGTCAGCGAGCGGGATGGAAGGTCGCCGCTGGGGCGCCGGGCGCCGCGGGCGCCGGCCACCACCGAGCGAACCGCCACCTGTTGACACGGGCACGCTGTCGGCGAGACCTGCGAACAGGCTCTCCTGCTCCGCCCCGGTTGAGAACAGCGACGCCTGCTCGGCAACCGTCCACGCCTCCTCGATCACGGGCTCGCCGACCTGCGGGAGTACGGCGAGCACGGATTCGGCGTCACCCGCACCGCCGTCGCGCTTCTCCCCGCCGTACACGTTGGCGCTGCCGTCCAGCAGCGCAGCCTGGTCGACCGGCCAGAACCACAGCGCGCACCACGTGTCCATCATGGTCTTGAGCCGCCAGTACGGGGTGCCGGGGGAGTCGAAGAGGTCCTTGTAGACCTTCTCCTTCGGCACCGCGCCCTCAGGGCGCCGCAGGAACGCGTACTCCTCGGCGTCCTCGCCCTCCGCCGCCTCGGCCCCCCACACCTCTATCCGCCGGGAGATCTCGTCCTCGGAGATCTTCATGCGCCGCACGACCAGCTCCCACAGGAACTCGGCGCGGCGGGCGACGGCCTGGAGGCGGGCCAGCTGCGACAGCTTCTGCCCACGCCCGGCCTTGACCGCGGGCGGCTTGAGGATGCCCTTCTTCCAGGCCGCGAGCTGCCGCTCCTGCTCGGGGGCGAGCGCCTTCGCCTCCTTCTCGCCCGCCACCGCCGCCCAGCCGACCGCCGGCAGCAGGAACTGGTGCACCGCGCCGTCCGGCAGCTCCTGCCGTTCGCCGTCCTCACCGAGGAACGGCAGCGGAGTGGGGGCCAGCGTGCCCTTGGCCTTCAGCCAGAGCTTGTCCTTGCCGCCCACGGCCTCCCCGCTGTAGACGGCACGCCGGCCGCCGATCAGTGAATTGCCGCGCCGCAGGTGCAGGCCGAACCAGGGCGCCCGCATGCCGGGGTGCATGGTGTTGAGCCAGAGTGAGACCTCGGCCAGCTCGACGCCGGTCGCGTTGAGGTCGACGCCGTAGGCGTTGTGCAGGGCGATGTAGGCCTTGGCCTTCTGCTCCTCGACCAGGGCCTGACTGGTGGGGATGGTGACGCCCAGCTCGTCCTGCCTGCGCCGCAGGTACTCCTTGGCGACCTGGTTGATCGCCTCGTTGAGGAAGGCCCCTGACCCCAGCGCGGGTTCGCAGATCTTGTACTTGAGCAGCTCGGACGCCCGGGTGCGGACGGTGTTCCCGTCCGCGTCCTTCTCCTGGTCGAGGCGGTGCTTGAGCGTCAGCTCGACGGTTACCTTGGTCAGCGACTCGGGCGTGTAGTACGAGGCGGACGTCTGCCGGTCGCGTCCGGCGAGGCGGTAGACGAACGAGCCCGGGGCGTACTTCTTCCGCCCGCGCAGGCCCTTCTTCGCATCGCGCTCGTCGTACTGCACGAACACGTCGTCGGGGTACTCGCCCTGCCGGGAGGCCGGGATCATCCACGAGCCGTCCTTGGGGTCGCCGCCCTTGGCGACCTCGCACAGCTCCTCCTGGGCGATGAAGCCGGTGTAGGACATCAGGCCCTCGTACACCGCACCGAGCTGGTTGATGCCGAGGTTGCGGTAGGAGATGAAGCCGCCGCGTTCGCCCTTCTTGGCGTCCTTCATGGTCAGCAGCCGCAGCACCTCGTGCAGGGCGGCGTTGCGCAGCCGCAGGTCGAGCCAGGCGGGAGCGTCGTCGTCCGTCCGCGGGTCGAGGGTCTCGCGGCCGATCAGCCTGACCGACTTCGGTTCGAACAGCTCGCTCCGCAGCGGTTCGAACCGCAGGCCGCGGTCCTCGCTGCGGCGGGCGTTCTTGGCCCTGCGGGTGTCCTCGTCGTCGCCGGGGAGGTCGTCGTCGGGCTCGCTGCCGTAGGGGCGGTGGCCGTAGTTGACCTTGGCGAACAGCACGTCCAGGGACTCGTGCAGGTGGAACCCGTTCCGGGCGGCCGGCTCGACGAGCTGCTCGTCGCGGGCGACGAGTTCGCGCAGCCGGGCCATGGAGTAGCCGGCCTCGTAGCTGCCGTCGTCGGCCGGCAGGATGCCGAGTTCGGGCCGGGCCTCCGCGTACAGCAGGAACAGGATGCGGTAGAGGTAGCGCAGCGTCTCACGGGTGAGGCGCTTGGGGAAGGGCGTCCGGCCGTCGTCGAGGTCGGCGGGCGTGAGTCCGGTGTCGGTGAGCCGGTCCAGCACCTCCTGAGCGATGATCTCGACCGACCGCTGCAGGCCGTTGCGGAGTTCGCCGCTGACGCCGACCGCGTTGGTGCTGGAGGCCTTGAGCAGGGCGTCAAGTAGTGGTTCGGCGCCGTTGTCACCGGGGCGGAGCATCTCCTGGCCGAACAGGGCGGCAAGGGTGGCGAGTTCGCCGCCCTGCTTGCGGTCGTTGCGTTCCAGCGCCGCGTCGAGGCTGACGGCCAGATAACGGCCCTCGCCCCAGCTGTTCCGGTCGGCGAGCACGAGGACGCCGCCCAGCAGGAGCAGGACGAAGCGCGGCGGAGTGCCCTCGGGACCGCCCATGGTGCTCGCGAAGAGCCACGAGGCCAGCGCAGCGCCGTCGGTGTAGTTCTCGGCCGAACCGACCCGCAGCGGGGTGAGCAGCCGACCGGAGCCGGCCGGGTCCAGGGCGGCGTCGGCTTCGGTGGCCCACCCGCAGTCGAGCGCCACGATCCCATGGCCGTGGTAGGCGACCTGCACGGCGTGATCGCGCCCGGCCCGGTGGACCGTCAGCTCGGCGGGTCCGCCGTCGTCGTACCCCAGTGCGTGCAGCACCTGCTGGTGCCACTCGCCGATCCGCTTCTCCCACTCGCGATTGCCGTACGTCCGGCGGGAGTACTCGTCCTCGGCGTCCGCACGGTCGGCCTCGGCGAAGAACCCGCGCAGCTCCTCGCCGAAGTAGGAGGAGCGCAGTCCGCGGACACGCTCCCGGGCCGTGGTTCGGGGGTCGTTCTCGTCGCCCTCGCGCAGCGTCCACGTGTCGAGGAGGTGCTTCTTGAGATCGGCGGCGAGCTGCTCGGCGAAGTAGTGCGCCGCGAAGTACTCGCCGCGGTTGCTGAAGGAGTCGTAGACGGTGCTCATCAGTGCGAGTTCTCCAGGACGGCGAGCAGGCGCAGCATGGGCGCGCCGGAGGTCTCCAGGGACTTGACCAGGTCGAAGCGGCGGCCGGCGGTGAGGGCCACCTGCTGCTTGTCGGGACGGGACCCGGCGAACAGGGCTTCCTGCTTCCAGTGGGTCAGCCGCTTGCGGTACGGCTCCAGAGCGGCTTCGACCTGGTGGCGGTAGGCGTCTTCCCGGGCCTTCAGGTAGCCGGTCGCGGCGTCGATCGCCGCCGGGACGAGGCTCTGCAGGCCGTCCAGGTCGTGGGGGACGGCGCGACCGGGCATCTGGGGGCCGACCCCGGCCCGAACGAGGAAGTCGTTGTCCATGATCTCGACCGCGGGCTCGCCCGGCAGACCGTGGACGGCCATCCACTCGACCACGGTGGGGCGGCCCAGGGCGTTGGAGTAGATGCCTTGGACGAGGAAGGTCGGGCTGGGGACGTCGGCGGCCAGCACGGGCGCTTCGTGGCGGCCGATCTCGACCAGGACCTTGTCGGTGAGCCAGTCCAGGACGGGGTGGATGTCCGTCAGGTAGGACACGTTGGGCCACAGGGTGTCGGAGGACTCGCGGGCGACCTTGAGTCGCTTGTCGGCGAGCTCCTTGGAGAAGGTCACCCGCAGCCGGCCGGGGCCGCTCTTGCTCGCCAGGATCTGCTGCTCGTCCAGGTAGGACTTGGGCAGGGCACGAAAGCGGTAGGCGAGGTCGCGCGGCGGTTCGAAGGCGATGGTGCCGTCGGGGTCGCGGCGCAGCGCCAGTTCGTCCTCGGGATTGGTCCGGCAGATCTGCCGCAGGCCGGCCTCGAAGTACTCGGCGGTGCTGGGGAAGAGCTGCGGGACATGCGCCTGTGGTACCTCCTTGCGGGTCGGGGTGGCGCCGACCTGGGCCAGCAGACCGGCCAGCATGCCGCCGCCGGTCTGCCGGGAGGTCTTGATCGACTCCTCGACGGTGCGGCCGGCGATCAGGTCCTTGGTGAGCCGGTTCTCCTCTTCCTGAGCCCGGTAGATCCCGGTTACGGCGTCGGCCGATCCCTCGATCTTGTGGGCCTCCTCCTCGCGCTTGAGGAGCTTCTCGCCGACCAGACGGTCGTCCAGGGTGCGCGGTTCGCCGGTGGCCGGGTCGGCCCGCCACGGCAGGTCGCTGGTCAGCACCAGAGCGCGGAACTGCGGCGATCGGGCCTGGCCGTACCGGTCGATGCGGCCGTTGCGTTGCTCGATACGGATCAGCGACCAGGGCAGGTCGTAATGGATCAGGAGATGGCACTGCTGGTGCAGGTTGACACCCTCGGAGGCGACGTCGCCGGTGAACAGCAGCCGGACCGGGTCGTCGCGGAGCCCGAACTTCTCGACGATCCGCATCTGCTCCTGGTCGGTGGTCGCCTCGCCGTGCATCACCTGGACCGCACCGCTGTCGCCGCGGCCGTGCCCGTAGGCCAGCCACGGCTTCTTGTCGTCGACGTCCGGGCCCTTGGTGAAGCCGAGCGCCGCGGGTACGGCCTCGGCGAGCCACTTCAGGGTGGGGATGCGCTCCGAGAAGACGACGACGCGCACGTCCGAGCCGGGCCCGACCCCGAGCTCGCGCAGCTCGGCCACCAGGGCCTGCAGCTTGGCGGAGTCCCCGTCGCCGATCCGGCGCGCCGCCCTCTCAAGGTCGGCCAGTGCCGCGAGCTCGGCGGCCGCTTCCTCGTCGGTACGCCTGCGGCGCTGGGTGCGGGCAGCGTCGTTCTCCTCGCCGCGGAGGTCCTTGCGCTCGGTGAGGGACTTCTTGCGGGTGGCGACGGTCTGCAGCAGCGCGTGGTGCGAGGAAAGGAACGACTTGAGCAGGTTGTAGGCGTCCAGCTGGCTCCAGGCCACCGAGTCGCCCGCGCCGTCGCGCGGGATCCAGCGGTCCGCCAGCTCTTCGAAGACCGCCAGTTCGGCGTCGCTCGCGGGCGCGGGCACCGGTACGGACGGTCCCCGGTCCGCCCAGGCCCCGCGGAGAGAGTCACGGACCTCGGGAGTGGTCTTCGTCCGGCGGATGTAGAGGTGCTCGAGATCGGACACCTCGTACTTGCCCGGGTCGGCGATGGCCGCCGGGTCCAGCAGGCGGATCAGCTCCGCGAAGGACCGGGCGTCACCGTTGTGCGGCGTCGCGGACGCCAGGACGAGCGCGTCCGTGCGGTGGGCCAGCAGCCGCGCCAGCGCGTTGGTGTCGGTGCCGCGGTTGACCAGGCGGTGCGACTCGTCGATCACCACCGCGTCCCAGTCGGTCTTCTCCAGGTGATGGGCGTACTGCCCCTCCCGCTTGAGGGTGTCGACCGAGACGATCACCCGCTTGAAGTACGCGAACGGGTTCCGGCCCGAGGGGATCTCCTGCTGGATGCGCTGGATGCCGGTGGAGTCCAGCCGCACCAGCGGGATCGCGAAGCGCGTCCACAGCTCCCGCTGGAACTGCTCCAGCACGTGCTGCGGCGTGACCACCAGGATCCGCTCGCCGCGCCCGCGCCGGATGAGCTCTGCCAGCAGGATTCCGATCTCCAAGGTCTTGCCCAGACCGACCACGTCCGCGATCAGCAGCCGCGGCTGCGGGTTGGCCATCGACAGTGCGAGCTCGGCCGGCCGCAACTGGTGCGTCTGCGCGTCCATGAGGAAGTTGTCGGCAAGGCCCAGGCCGTGCTCGGTCTGCGGCAGGAACGACTTGCGGACGACCGCCTCCAGGTACAGCCGGCCGCGGCGGTGGTTCGGCGAGTCGTCCGCTACGAGCTTCGTCTCGTGGGGATCCAGCACCTGGATCTGGTCCAGACGGCTGTAGAACACGGCGTCGGTATCCCGGACGAACGAGGACACGCCGGTGACCTCGACCATCCAGCCGTCGTGCTCCGTCAAGGTGGCCTTGCGTACCAGCCACTGCTCGTCGCGGACCAGCACCTGCGCCCCGGGCGGGAAGCTCGGCGTGGTGCTCGGCCGTGCGGTCAGCACTTCCGGCTCCCAGGACGCCCAGGCAGTCGGCTCCGCCCCGGCGCCGGTTCCGCCACCGATCTCCGTGTCGACCCCCACGATGCCCTCCAGCTCACTCGCCGCCACTACCGCTGCACCATGACCGCACATCGTGCGTGCACAGTCTCGCGCATGCCCGTTTCGGGAACCCAACCAGTCCTTGCAGCCACTACCTGCACCGATGACGCACTGCGACCACTTACAGAGTCGACTGCATTGCGTACGCCTCCCGCAGCTCCTGTGCGATCCGCTGCGAGGCCGGAACCCTGGGACGGTGCGGGGTCGGCTTCTTCGCCGGTGCCGCCTCTGCAGGAGCTTCCGGAGGATCGGCGGCCTGCTCGTCCGTGATCTCTTCGTTTGGGGACGCGGCCCCGGGCGACACACCGGTATCAAGAGGGGAGGCAGGAGACGGAGCGGTGAGAAGAGCCCGCAGCCGGTCCTCGACTTCGACAGTCGGTACGTCGGCCTCCGCTGCTCCAGCGGCCGTCGCAGTCGTGCGGGCGATCAGAGCCCGGCGTGCGGACACCGGCGAGACCCCGAGCGATGTCATCAGCGCAGTGCAGCGCTCCGCGACCTCGGTCAACGTGGGGCGGGTCGCCGGCTCGTGCGCGAGCATCGCGGTGAGCAGCGGCAGCAACGATTCCGGCACGCCACTGAGGTCAGGCTGCTGCATCGGACTGGAGACCTGCGCGACGATCGCCTCCCAGCGGGAGCCGTCGTAAGGGTAGTGACCCGCAGCGGCGTACAGGAGCACGGTGCCCAGCGCATAGACGTCTGCGGCGGGCGTGACGTGGGGGTGCCCGGCCGCCTGCTCGGGAGACATGCACCGCACGGTGCCGACGATCATCCCGCTGTGCGAGAGGGTGTCCTGCCCGGTGTCCGCGAAAGCCGCGAGGCCGAAGTCGATGATCACCGGGCCGTACTCGCCGAGAATGACGTTCTGCGGTTTCAGGTCGCGGTGCAGCAGCCCGGCCGTGTGAACCGCGCCGAGTCCTTCTGCCAGCAGCGCGCCGAGGCTCGCCACCAACAGTTCGGGGAGTATCCCGGCCTCGTCGACCGTCTCCAGCAGTGTGTGGCCGGCGACGTACTCCATCGCCATCCACGGGCGATCCGCATACGGGTCCGCGTCCAGGAACCGCGCCACCCCCCGGGTACCGACGACGTCGCGTGCGACCCGTGCCTCCTTCTCGAAACGGGCCCTCGTCACCGGGTCCAGCCGGTCGGTACGGATCAGCTTCACGGCAACCGGAGCGCCGGCGGGGGAGTAGGCGAGAAAGACCTCGCCCATTCCTCCCGAGCCCAGTCTCCTTGCCACCGTGTACCGGCCGATTCGCTCCGGCATCTCCGGCATTCGTCCACTCAGCCCTTCGCGCGTGCGGCGTTGTCATTGCCGCGGTCGTTCGAGAGCAGCCTAGTGGTCCGAGGTCATCCCCATGGCCAAGATCAGCACATAGCTCTCAGTGCTGTTATAGACGCCATGTGCAGGTCAGCCTGCCGGTGGTCATCGGATTGGGCTCGGTTGCGCCCCCGCCCTCGTCGCCCAATCAGCCCGCCTTGGGGTGCGGAGCGACTCATCCATCGCCTGCAGCTCTGCCGGCCGCTGGTCATGTATTCGGAACCCGTATACCCAGGGTGCCGGAGCGCTCTGGGGACCAGGGCTTCGGCGTAGTCCAATGACGTCTGTTTGTGATCGGGTGAGGCAGAGGAGGGCCAGTGGTCGTCGTGGGTCGCGTGCGTTGTGGCGGAGGGCGGCGGCGATGTTGGTGACGCCGTCCAGCTTCAGGGTGCCGATGGCCAGATTGCAGCAGGCGGTCATCACGTGGGGCGCGTTGCCGGTCTGCAACTGTGAGGGGTCCTCGGCAAGCGTGGTGTCCCCGGACGCGGTGCAGCACCTCGATACTCCAATCCCCCGGCCCAGCTTGGCAAGCTGGGCCGGGGTGGCCTGCTCGGCGGCATTGCTTTTCCTGGCGATGACGCGGCTGCCCAGCTTGACTACCGGATTTCCGTCGAGACCGGCTTGAGGAAGAAGACGCACTGGTCCGCCTTGAATTCGCCCACTTCAGCGACGAAGCGGAACTTGTCGCCGGCGCCGACGGTGTCGGGGATCTCCTTGCCGCTCAATTTCAGGTCGAGGATGTTGACGTCCTCGTACTTGAAGGCCGGCCCGACCGTCGTGTTCGGCCCCTTGTTGCCCGGACCCAGGAGGAAGTCGTAGCGGGTGTTGTAGCCACCGTGGGGCGCCATGTTCACGATCGAGCCGTCGAACGCGACCGTCTGGCCCTTGTGCCTGGTCGCGAAGTCCAGGTTCACGTTGTCGCACGAGTCCGCCTTCAGCAATGCCGCGAACTCCGGGTTGTTCTGGGGCGTGATCACCTCGGTGCCAGCCGACTCGGCCGCGGTCGCGGTCGCGGTCGCAGTCGCAGTCGGTGTGGTGGAAGGCTTCTCGCTCGTAGCGACCGTCGTCTTGTCTGACTCGTCTTTCGCCCCGCCTCCGTCGCCGAGCTCGGAGGCGACACCGATGACGATGGCCAGGATTACAAGGACGGCGGCCGCCACGCCGATCAGCAGCCACGGCTGAGGTTTCTTCGGACGACGGAAACTGAGGGTGGAGCGAAGCGTGCCCTGGGCCTGTTCCACGAGCTCCCAGCCATCCTTCTGCATCTTCGAGATCACCAAGCCATCGGTGCCGCGAACTGTCCGCACAGTCTTGTGTTCGTACTTGATCTCGTCGACCATGCGGCTCCGCGCCCCCTGAATGGACTGTTCGCACCAACTGCTCCGCGAGCATAGGGGATTCCTCGAGGTGCTCGGCAGCGCCGACGTCACCCTCGGCCCGAGCTTGTGATTCGGACCCAGGAGTACTCGGTCGCAGGCAAGCCGGCTTGCCAGGCCGAAGGCTACTTTGCGACGGTTGTGGCGCCGGACACCACGTTTGCCGAGCCCGCATCACAGTTACAGACCAGCAACGCGCCCCGCATGATGGCCGCCTGGCGCAACCTGGCCATCGGCACCCTACAGCTGGACGGCGTCACCGACATCGCCGTCACTCTCCGCCGCAACGCACGCGACCCACGACGACCACTGGCCCTCCTTGGCCTCACACGATCACAAAACGGGCGTCATCGGACCACGCCGAAGCTCTGCTCTGGGGACCTCTTGGGATTCTCGGCCAAACGTCTCCCGGCGCTCTACCGTTGAGACAACGATCAACCGGAGGGTGGGACCTAGGGTGCAGGCCAAAGAGACGGTTGTCGCGGACCTGATGCAAGGCAGAGCGCAACAGTTCCAGGTGCCGCTCTACCAGAGGACCTACTCCTGGCAGGAGAAGCAGCTCGCGCAGCTGTGGAGCGACGTCCTTGAGCAGGCCGAGCTGCTGTCGGCCGGGAGGGCCGGCAGCACGCACTTCCTGGGGTCGGTCGTGCTTGCCCCGTCCCCGCTCAACGAGGCGACGTTTCCGCGCTGGTTGGTCGTGGACGGCCAGCAGCGGCTGACGACCCTGTCGCTCGCGCTCGCTGCGATCCGCGACCACCGCGCCGCGACGGAGCCGGACGAGGCGGAACGCATTGGTGAGGACTACCTGATCAACAAGCGCCGGCGCGGCGACGAGTTCTTCAGGCTGCTGCCGACCCAGGCCGATCGTGCCGCCTACGCGGCGCATGTGCAGGGTGCGCACAACGGCAATGGCGGAGAGAGTCGAATCGCGGCAGCGTACCGGTTCTTCCGCCACAAACTGGTGAAGGTGTCCGACCCGTCCGACCCTCAGGACATCGGCATGATCGAGGAGGCCATCACCTCCCGACTGACGCTGGTCGTGGTGACGGCGGAGAAGGGTGACAACGTCCACCGCATCTTCGAGTCACTGAACAACACCGGTCTGAAGCTCAGCCAGGCGGACCTGCTGCGGAACTACCTGTTCATGCGACTTCCCACGCGCGGCGATCACGTCTACGAGACCCACTGGCTTCCTCTGCAGAGAAGCCTGTCGAATGACCAGCTGGAGCAACTGATGTGGCTGCAGCTGGTACTGGACGGTGATGACCGGGTCCGCCGGCAGGACCTCTACACCGCACAACAGCAGCGCTTTGAGGGGGACGGCTACGACGAGGAGACCATCGAGTCGTACATCAGGGAGCTGCACCGGCGCTCCGCTCACTTCGCCAGGATCGTTGACCCCACTCTGGAGCCCGATCCGGAGGTACGGAGCTACCTGCGCCGGCTCAGTACATGGCAGGCGTCGGTCACGTATCCGGCGCTGATGATGCTGCTGGACCGCCAGGCACGAGCCGAGCTGGACTCCGAGGAACTGGCTCGGGCACTGTCGTACATCGAGAGCTTCCTGGTGCGGCGGGCGATCTGCTGGATCCCGACGAACAACCTGAACCGCATTTTCATGTCGGTTCCTGCGCAGATGCCGCACGGAGTGCCCGCAGCCGAGGGGATCCGACAGTTGCTGTCGGCCAACAACCGGTTCTGGCCGGGTGATGAGGAACTACGTGAGGCGATCTGTACGGGGCCGTTCTACCAGCGAGCCAGGCACGAGCAACGCAAGATGATCCTGCAGCGCATCGAGGAGAGCTACGGCCACCCCGAACCGGTGGACTTCGCTTCTGCGCAGCTGACGATCGAGCATGTGATGCCGCAGTCGCCCGGGGACGAGTGGCTGACCATGCTCCGCCCGGACTGTGCGGACGGTGAGAGCCCGGAGGAACTCCATGCCCGACTGCAGCACACACTCGGGAACCTGACGCTGAGCGCGGTCAACTCCGAGCTTTCGAATCACCCTTTCGAACGTAAGCAGGGGCTGCTGGCCGGCAGCCATCTCGAGATGAACCGGCGGATCGCCGCGACGGCACGCTGGGGGGCGGCCGAGATTCTGGCTCGCGCGGACGAGTTGGCGGACCGAGCTGTGGAGCTCTGGCCTGCACCCCTGCGAGGGGTCGCGCGGCCGGAGCGGGGTCGGGACTGGCAGATGCTGCACCAGGTGCTTGCTGCGCTGCCGGATGGCACCTGGACCACCTACGGCGACGTCGCCTCCTTCATCGGCTCCGGTGCGCAGGCGGTGGGAACGCATCTGGCGAACACGCCGGGGGTCATCAATGCACACCGCGTGCTGAACTCCGAGGGGCGGGTCTCGGAAGGATTCCGATGGGGCGCAACGGACCACGGAGACGTGCGTGAGCTCCTCGGAACCGACGGCATCCATTTCACTGCCGCCGGAGCCGCCGATCCCGCCCAGCGCTTGACCGCGCAGGATCTCGCCGATTTCCACGCCGGGACGGACGGCGACCAGACCGACGATGGTGTCCTGTCCGTTCCGGCACCGCGGGAGAACGGCGGCCCGGGCGGAAACAGGGAGCAGAAGCGCGAACGGTTCTTCCGCCAGCTCGAGGCGGACAACAGCGCCGACTGCGTCGTCGCGGTCAATGCGGTGGTCGAGTTCTGGGAGACGATCGGCGGATGGACAGCCCACGGCTCGGGCGAGATCTCGGTGAGCGCCTTCCTGATGCTGGGCGGCCACTCCGACCTGGGTGAGGGCATCTGGCCGCTCACGCTCAAGCCTGGTACCGGGCGCGGAGGCTCGGTCGAAGTGGCCTTCCAGCACATGGCGGAACGTGCTCCGTTCAGCGACGTGGAGCTGCGTGAGGAACTGCGGTGCCGGCTGAACCGGATCGAGGGAGTCGTGATCCCTGAGGGGAAGCTCGCCCTACGGCCGAGCTTCGGCCTCGACCTGCTTGTGGACGAGGTGAGTCGCAAGCAGCTGCTCGAAACCCTCGCTTGGTTCCGCGGCCAGTGTGCCGCGGAGGCGGCCCGCTCCTGACATCCGCCGGTCGCGTGCGACCCTGAGGAACCCTGTCGGCTCAAGACATTGAGCCGACAGGCTCCGGAGATCCGCGCCATGCGCCCGTACTTGGTGCGCGCGACCGCAAGGCTGGTTGGTACTCCCGGAGGCGAACAGGGAGGCGAGGGCGCGGTTGGTGGCGAGCAGCCCGAAGGGCGCGGCCGAGCCCGGCGATCGCGACGGTCGCCAGCGCGGGGCGATCGGTGTGCCAGGCCAGGCGGCTCGGGCGGGGTGAAGGAGAGCATCAGGAGGCGGGGCGGTCTCGGACCCGCAAGCCAAGCCCGAGACAAATCAACATGTTGATTCTCTGCGGGTCTCGCGGGCCCTGGGCAGTCGGTTGGTTAGCGCAGGAGAGCGAAAGCGAGAGCGGCCGTGCTGCCCAGCGCGGTTCCAGCCAGGACCTGGGCGAGTGTGTGGGCCTTGAGGACGAGTCGGGACCAGCCGATGGCCGCGGCACCGATGAGGGAGAGGGCCATCGCCGGGCCGAAGACCAGCATGAGGATCATCACGGTGCCGCCTGCTACCGAGTTGTGGATGGAGATCTGCCAGCGGACGGTCACCGCCGTGGACGAGACGAGGCCGACGAGCATGGCGACGACCAAGGCGGAGACGTCGCGCGGTGCGCCGACCGCGTGGAGGAGGGCGAGGCCGGCGATGACGGAGAGCAGGCTTGCGGTCATCGGGACGAGGCGCTGGCGCCGCAGGCGGATGTGCTTGTCCGTCAGGGCGCCTCGGCGCACACCCAGCAGAATCAGGCTGATCGGGATGACGCCACAGAACAGGGCGGCGAGCAGTCCCCAGCCCAATCCTGTCCAGCTGTGGGTGCTGTGCCAGCCGATGAGAAGCAGCAGGGCGGTGACGAGGTTGGCCGGTGCGAGGACGTCGGTGAGTATGCGGGCAGTCTTCTCGGTGCCGGAGGAGGCGCTGAAAGCCGGGGGTGCGGGCGGGGTGAACGTGCTCATGCAGCGGGCTCCTGGGCGAGGGCGGTTGAGGTGGTGGCGGCGAATCGGGTGGCGAGCGGCGAGAAGTAGACCGCGGACATCCCGCGGAGGGCTCGTACTTCCGACGGGAGGTCGAGGCCTCCTGCGATGGGGGCAGCGGCAGAGCCGGTGGCAGGGGCGCCGGCCATTCGGGCGTGGCGGGCAGCTCGGATCCAACAGGCCTCGGAGGTCCGGCCGAGTGCCCTGCCGGTGAGGCCGGCGTTGGACGTGTACTCGTGGGCCCGCATACGGAGGTCGGGCGATGCGTGATCGGAGAGCGTCATGACGGCGTCGCGGATCTCGATGGTCCGCCGGTAGAGGCGGCTCCGGTTGGCCCGCAGGTCGAGGGCGTCGGCCAGCCGGCTCGGCAACGGGTCGAGCCGGACGCTCGGTACCGCATCCGTGAGGTCGCGCCACAGCCGGTAGAGCGCTGTGAGGTCCCGCTGAGTGCGGACTGCGCTGATGGCCTTGTCGAGCGCGGGCAAGGTGCTGCCGACCGCTATCAGAAGCAGGGGAACGACCATGAGCAGGACGTTCAGGCTGTGGTTCGTCGCAGGGCTGAGAAGCCGGACACCGTACTGGCCGGCCATCAGAACCGCTGCTCGGTGAAGTGTGTAGAAGATTCCGATCCCCGTGCCGGCGCTCACCACGGCGAGGCCGATCTTCAACGGTCGGGGGCCAGGAAGACGCGACCATCGGAGGCAGAGAGCGGTCGTGGCGTACATCGCCCAGCCGAAGTACGTCAGCCAGCTCACCCCGTAGAACGTCACCCACGGGTCGCCGGGGAAGGCGAGGAACATGTCCAGCGCCTCGTTCGGGCGCGCGGCGAGGGCGAAAGAGACGGTCATCGCAATGGCGGCAGTGCTCGGCACGATGGCGCGTAGCTGGTGCCCCTTCTTCGAAGGGCCGGGCTTGTCGGTGGCGGATGCCGAGGCGCAGGCGAGGAAGGACACGACGCACGCGGCGGCCGCCACGGACGCGAGGTGTTTGAGGAGGGCCGACAGACTGTTGATGCCGATGGCTTCGTCGAGCCGGACGGCGTTGCTGTCGAAGGAGAGGAGCATCTGGGCGGCGAGGACGGTGAAGGCGGCCCACAGCGGTCGCTTGCTCGGCACACGCCATGCGCCAGGCGCCCGCCAGACACTGACCAGCCACAAAGCCACGGTGGCCGCGCAGTTGAACGCGTTGATCACGGACTACGCCTCGCGCAGAGCCTGCAGGAGATGCGTCACAAGACGATCGTCCGAAGGCCTGCCGCTCGACTCCTCCTGGATGCGTTCGGCGATGAGGCCGGCCAGGGCCTCGGCGTCCTGTTCGTCCTTCGTGGTGTAGCTCGTACGGCCGAGCATGCTGGAGACGGTCTCCGGCGAGATCCCGGAGAACGAGTCGCTCGCGAAAACGCCAACCGGTCCAGCACCCGTGCCCGGAACGGAGGTATGGCCCAGGAGCATGTGGCAGAGCTCGTGCAGGATGATGTGGGCCCGGTGCATCGGACTCGTGGCATCCTCGACGAAGATGTGGTCGCCGATGTCCGTGGCGATCCAGACGCCGCAGGGAATTTCTTCTGCCGTCCTGTGGTCGATCGCATGAATGTGGAGCTTTCGATTCCGCTGCGCTGCGATGACCGAGCAGAAGCCCTCGATCGTAAAAGGCGTGGGGAGGTCCAGGCTGTCGGCGAGATCGCGCAGTGCCCGGTCGGTATCCCGAGTCTTCGACTTTCCCTTTGTGATGCGGCTGAATCTCATTGGTGCCCCGACCATGCTGAGCTGAGGTGTGCAGGCCCCCGTATTCGCGGAAGCTTGACCACCATATGACAACGGTAGCCATGGCCCTACTCGCTGTTGCGGACGAACTGCGGAGGCCAGCTGGCCAATGTTGCACTCAGCGACACCGAGCAGTGGAATTTCGGGCATATCGGGCGCCTGTGGCTGGACTGTGCGCCGCAGCGTGATCAATCCCGATGGCGGCGGTTATTCAACCGTTATCTGAGTAATTCCCCGTCGCGGCGAGGCTGTGGATGTGCCGGCTCAGGATTCCGGGGATTCTTGCGTCGGAAGTCCTTCGAGTGCCCGTGCCCGCTCGATGAAACCCTGCAGGACGCTGAGCGTCTCCGGCGACAGGCCGGATGCTCGCGTGGCGATGGTGCGCACATTGTTGTCGCGCATGGAAGCGAGGAGACTCAGCTCGGCCGCAGTCCGCTCTGCGCTCTCGTCGTCGAAGAAGTACGAGGGTCTGACTCCGAAGAACTGGGCCAATGCCTCGATTGTGTTCATCGTCGGGTTGGTCTTCGAGCCCGTGCGGAGCTGCTGGATCGCGCTCGCGGAGATCCCCTTGCTGTCGGACCCGGCGGCTTCCTTGATGCCGTCGGCAACCTCGGCGTAGGTGTAGGGACCGCGGCCGGCCGGGTGGACCGTGCGGAACAGGTGATCCAGCCGCTCGGCGAATCGTGCTCTGGTCATCCGCTGCTCCACCTCCCTGTGTCCGGCGATCCGGATTGGCCACTTCAGTGTGTGACATCCGCCCCCTCGGGCACAACTTCGCACACTGTAGTTGACGATGGCCATCCACTGCGGTGTACGTTGATCGGGAAGGCTTCGCCACTAAAGTGTTCGATACTTGGCGGGGCCGGGGGAAGCCAGAGCGGATCTTCTTCGGAGCTGTGCCCATGGCGCCGCTCCCGATCCAGCAGGACAACGGGGGAGGGGCCAGCGACGAACTGCGACCGCGCGGCGGCGACGCGCTGAAACGAGACCGGCGCCCCGGAGCTACCAACTCCTGGACGCCGGGCCGGCACATAGAAGGTGCCGATTCACGCAACGCGCGGACGGCTGGACTTTTCGACGAGGACAGCCGTACCGCGCCCACGAACACCGGAGTATTCCATGCCCGTCACACCTGACGGAACCTCGGCCTGCCCGGCCGCGGGACCTCGGCGGCGCCTTGCCGCCCCATGGAGCCGCTGACATGGCGCGCATCCGCACGATCAAGCCGGAGGCCTTCGTCTCCGAGTCCCTCGCCGAAGTGACCGTCGAGGCCGAGCGGACCTTCTTCGGCCTCCTCACCCAGGCCGACGACCACGGTCGCCACCGCGACAACGCGGCGATCGTCGCCGGCCTGCTGTGGCCGCTGCGGGCCGAGCACACCTCCGTCCACGTCGAGGACGACCTCCAGCAGCTCGCCGACGCGGGACTGATCTGCCGTTACACCGGTTGCGACGGCCGCCGATACCTCCACATCGTCACCTGGTTCGAACACCAGCGGATCGACAAGCCGAGCCAGTCCCGCCTGCCTGCGTGTCCCCAGCACCACGCGGCTGATCGGTGCGGACCCTGCAAGGGAACTTGCACCCGCCATGCCGAGGCGTCGCCGATCTCTCCCGGAGGGCTCGCCGAAGGCGTGCCGAACAATCCCCGGACCCTAGATCCACCCGTGGTACCCGCCGCCGCGGCTGTCGCATCCTGGGGCAAGGCCTCGGCCGTTCCACAGGACTCCCAGGCCGGTATCACCGGAACTCTCGAGACCCGGGTTCAGGAAGGCGCAGCTCAGGCCGCATGTGTGGAAGACTCCCCGAGGACTCCGCGAAGCCTCGCCGAAGGTTCGGCGCCTGGATCCAGGATCTTGGATCCTGGATCGTCGTCACCTACGGGGCGCATCGCGCCCGCCGCCACCGCCTCTGCCGGCGACTTGATCGCCGAATACGTCGCCGCCTGCCACGAACGTCCGCCGGGCGACGTGATCGGACACCTCGGCCGCATCACCAAGAAGCTCCTGGGCGAAGGAATCGCCCCCGAGTACGTTCGGGCCGGCCTCCGACGGTTCACCGAGATCCAGGGCCACCCCAGCCGCCTGCCGAGCCTGGTCAACGACGCGATGAACGCGCGATCCACCGATGCGGTACGGCAGGGGGCCCGGCACACCGTGCCCGCTCACCAGGCGTGGACGAACCCGATCGATGCCGGTGCCTACAGCGAGGAACTGTGATGCGACGTCACCGTGACCCGCAGACCCTCGCCGCTGGCGCTCCGCTGCTCGACCGGATGGCCCGGATCCTCGCCGAAAGGGGCATCGACCGGGCCGTGGTGGACGCCGTGCCCGACGAGGCCGAGCCGTACTCGGCGCTGGAGGCCCTGTCTGCCGGGATGATGCCGCGCTACCGGAACGCAGTCGCCGAGCATCCTCAGGTCCTGGCCTGGGTGCGGCAGGTCGCCGCCCAGGCCCTCGCCCCGAGCACCGGGGCCCGCCGCCAGGTCGCCACCGGCCCGAGCCTGCTGCTGGCCGGCGTGGTCGGCGCCGGGAAGACCCACGAGGCGTACGGCGCGGTCCGCGCACTCGTCCAGGCCGGCATCGGCGTGCGCTGGCGTGCGACCACGGCCGCAGACCTCTACGCCGAGCTGCGACCCAGGAGCGACACGGACAGCGAGCAGGTCCTGGCGACCTACAGCCGGGTGCCGCTGCTCATCCTCGACGACCTCGGCGCGGCCAAGTCGAGCGAGTTCGTCGAGGAGCAGACCTACCGGCTGATCAACCGCCGGTACAACCACATGCTGCCGACCTTGATCACCACGAACCTGCCGATCAAGGAGCTCAAGGCCTACCTCGGTGACCGCGTCACCTCCAGGCTCGCCCAGATGACCACCAGGGTCGAGTTCGAGCCGGTCGACCGCAGACGCTTCCAGCGCGCCTCCTGACCCGCCACTCGGCTGCGCCCGGCGTACAGCCCTGCCCTTCACCTACCCAGCGACCCCTCTCCGCCGACGCCGCTGCGCGCGGAGAGCGATCGGAGCAATCCGCATGACCACCACGACCGACCCCGCCCGCCACCGCTCCCTCGGCGACCACACCTGGCAGGACCAGGCCGCCTGCAACCCCGCCGAGTACAACCCCGTGGACCCGGGGATCTTCTTTCCCCGGCCGGAGGAGACCGACAAGATCGCAGCGGCCAAGGCGCTGTGCGCTCAGTGCCCCGTCCGCCGCACCTGCCTGGACGCCGCCCTGGAAGCGGGCGACACCCACGGCATCCGAGGCGGCCTCACCGAGGAGGAGCGCGACCCCCTGCACAGCGACCTGGCCAACCGGCTCGACTACAGCCGGGTCAACGCCGTCCTCGCCGGGCGCGACGTCCACCTCACCAAGGCCGAGCGCCGCGCGGTCGTTCTCGCCGGACACCGCCAAGGCATCACGGTCGGACGCCTCGCCTGGCTCCTGAAGATCACCGAGGAGCACGCGCTCAAGCTGTACCGCGAGACCCGCCGAGTTATCCGCCACCGTGAGATCGCCGAGCAGGCCACCCGGACCGCACCACCGACCGGTGGCACCGCCGGGCACCCGGTCCGCAACGACTTCGGGACCGCCGCGTGAGCACCACCGCCACCGGCGCCACCCCCGCACAGGTCACCGGCTGGGACCGGACCGTCGTCATCGCCCTCGGCGCCGCCGGCTGCGTACTGTCGTACGACGCGCTCCAGCAGATGGCGGCCGCGATCCACGTCCGGGGCTTCCTCACCTACCTGTTCCCGCTCGTGGTCGACGGCTTTATCGCCTACGGGGTACGGGCCCTTCTGGTGATGCGGGACGCACCGCTGCGGGCCCGCGCCTACGTGTGGCTGCTCTTCGGTTCGGCGACCACCGCCAGTTTGTGGGCGAACGCGCTGCACGCGGTCAGGCTCAATCAGCTGCATGCCGCCGACGGTGGTCTTCGGCTGGGCGACACGGTGGTTGCGGTGCTGTCCACCATTGCTCCGCTCGCCCTGGCCGGCGCCGTTCACCTGTACATCCTCATTGCCCGCAGACCGGTCACCCCGGCTGACCGGACGGCCGGGACGGACTCCGGCCAGCCCGCCTCCTCGGCCGTCCGGAGTGACCAGCCGACCACCGTGGCCGGGAGGGCGGACGGTGGTCACCGGGCCGCCGATAGTCCGGTCACCACGCCGCCGGCTGACCGGACGGCACTCGCCGGTCAGCAGGTCAGCAGTAGCCGGGGCACTGCTTCGGCTGCCCCGGCGAGCCCGAGTCCGGTCAGCCTGACCAAGACCGTTGAGCTGCGCGGTCATCCGGTCATTGCCCGGCCGGTCAGTGACCGACCAGGTCGAACCGGCACGGCGCCTGCCTCGGCGGTCGCCCGGACTGCACCTGCCGGTCAGCCGGTCGCTGGCGCGCAGGTCACCGACCTGGCCGACCAGGTGACTAGTGACCGCCGCACTGACCTGGACACGGAAGGACTGCTGGAGATCGCCCGCCAGGCGGTCAAGGAGGAGGAGAAACTGACCCGCAAAGTGGTCGCAAGCGCGATCCGAGGTCAGCAGATCCCGCTGTCCAGCGACACCTTGACCCAGTTGATGGCCCAACTTCGAGCCCAGCACGGGCAGCAGTCGGTCATCGCCGACCGGAACTGACCGACACCACGCGGCTGAGGTGACCTCGAGGTCACCCCAGCCGCTCACCACCCACTAACCTCACCGAACCGGAGCACCTCACCATGCGCACCACCCCCGCCACCTGGGCCGAGGCGGACTCCTGGCTGGCCGTCCTCCAGCAACACGGCCACCTCTACCGCGTCGAAACCGGTCCCGACGGCGCCCGGAGTGTCCAGCGCGGCCAGCGCTCTCGTCCTTGGACCCTTCACCACCCAGTCCTCGCAATCGACTTCGTCGAGGACCTCGTCCGCGACATCCGCTGGCACGACACCGAAGCCAGCCGGTGACCGCCGCCGGCCTTGATGGCACCACCCCCGGACCGGGGCGTGACCGCGATCGGGCTCCTGGCGGAGCAAGTTGTGGGGTAAGGAGTCCTTACCCCGCTCCCGCCCCGAACGGGGCGGGAACTCCCCGGTCGTCGGCGGACCCAGGGGGGTCCGCCGACGACCGGGGAGCTGGCCCAGGGGTGCCGACGACAGGGAAGGAACAGCAGCAGCCGCCGACCGCCGAAGTCGTCCGCGCAGCCATCCGTCGCCGCCTTCGCCAGAGCGCCCCGCGCACCAACCGCGTCTGCCCCCGCTTCAGTAATACCGAGTGGGCCCTCCTTCAGCGCGCCGCCGAGCAGACCCACCTCGCCCCCGGCAGCTTCACCGCCGCGGCCACCCTCGCCGCCGCGGCCAGCACCGACCCGAACGCCGCCGTCGCCGACTACCGGCGCGGCATCCAGGAACTCATGGAGTCCAACCGCCAGCTCGGGGCCGTCGGCAACAACCTCAACCAGATCGCCCACCACGCCAACGCCGGAGGCCCGATCGGTCCCGACCTCCGAGAGCTTCTGCGACGCGTCGAAGCCTCCATCGGCGCAGTCGACGAGGCGGTCGCCTGGATGGTTCGCCGGTGATCCCGAAGATCCGTACCGGCACGGGTGGGACCTACGGCCTGATCCGCTACCTGTTCGGGCCGGGCAAACGCGACGAGCACACCGACCAGCACCTCGTGGCCTCCTGGAACAACTTCGCCCCCGACCCCGGCCGCAACGCCCACCACACCATCGCCCAGCTCGCCGCCCAACTCGACCAGCCCGTCAAGGCCATCGGCGACCGCGCGCCGACCACCACCATCTGGCACTGCTCGGTACGCGCCGACCCCGGCGACCGCCACCTCGACGACACCGAGTGGGCAGCCATCGCCCGCCGCATCGTCCAAGCCACCGGCATCGCCCCTGACGGCGACACCACCGCCTGCCGCTGGGTCGCCGTCCGCCACGCCGACGACCACATCCACATCGCCGCAACCCTGGTCCGCCAAGACGGCCGCCTCGCCGGCCTCAGCTTCGACCGTCGCAAGGCCCAGGCCGAGGCCCGCCTCATCGAGAAGGAGTACGGCCTGCGACAGCTCATCCCCGGGGACGGCACCGCTGCCAAGACCCCTACCAGCCAAGAACGCTTCAAAGCTGAGCGCACCGGCCGCACCGAAACCCCGCGCGAGACCCTGCGTGAAGCCGTTCGCCAGGCCGTTGCCGGAGCCGCTACCGAAGCCGAGTTCTTCACGCGCCTGCGGGAGGCTGGCCTTCGGGTCAAACTGCGACACGCACCCTCCGGTAACGCCCTCGGCTACAACGTTGCCCTGCCCGGCGACCGCAACGCGAACGGGGGACCCGTTTGGTTCGCCGGAAGCACCCTTGCCCCCGATCTTTCCCTGCCACGGATCCGCCGCCGCATTGAGGTCGGACCAGCTGCCGACACTCCGGAGCCCAGCAACCGGGCGGCCCGCACCGACCGTTCTGCACCCGCGCGCCGTCGCCGTGAGGCCACCGTCGTTGCTGAGCGAGCCGTCACCGCCCTCGACCAGGACGACGACGCGGCCGCTGCCCAGCTCGTCGGCGCAGGCGAACTCCTCGATGCCCTCGCACAAACCTCCCCGGCTGTCACCCGAGCTGAACTCCGAGACGCCGCACGGGCCTTCGAACGTGCCACCCGCAGCCACATCCGTGCGGAAAACGCCGACATCCGTGCCCTACGATCGGCCGCCCGCGGAATCGTCCACGCGGGCGGCGCGCTCGGCCGAGGCGAAGACGGCGGGGCCACCGCCATGGTCCTGTCCATCCTCGTCCTGCTCGCCCTGGCCGCCGCCCGCTGGCACTCCGCCCGAGGCCACGCCCAGCAGGCCGCCGCCTCCCACCAAGCCGCCCAACACCTGCGCGCCGCCTACCAGCAAGCCGCCGCCAGCCCGATGCGGACGATGCGCGGAAACGGGCGCGCCCTGCCCAAGAGTGAGCGGTGCCGCTATGAGGCCACCCTTCGCGCCGCCCTCGGCGAGCCAGCGTCCGCGGCAGGACAGGTACGCGAGTACGACGCTCTGGCCGCCGTACTCGCGGAAGCCGAGCAGGCCGGCCACGACCCCCAGGCGCTGCTGGTGGAAGCCACCTCCTGGCGGGAACTCGGTACCGCCCGCAGCACCTCCGACGTCCTCGTCTGGCGCATCCGTCGAATCGCAGAGCTGCCCGCCGACCCCTCCTGGTCACGCACGGAGGGGGCCGATGGTCGGCGAACCAGCACCGACCAGCGCGCATCGACACCCGCACTGCCACGTCAGTATCGACCCGGTCCACCACTGAGCCAGGCCGTCCGGCACCGCGCCAGTGACCGACCGGGCCGGGTGGATATTGCTCTCCACCCGGCCCAAAACCCTCAGCACCCCGGTCCGCCGGGTGGTACTCAAAGACCCGCACCGCGAATGGAGAGCCCGTGACCAGAACCACCCAGCAGACCCCTGCCTCGACTGCGGCCGACGGCACGGACCCGGCCGCCGATCCGCTCCTGCAACTGCAGTACGAAACCCAGCCACCCAGTGGACCGGAGGCCGTCCGCCTCGCACAGTGCCCGACCGAACTGGCGCTGCGTGGCATCCCAGTGACCTGCCCCACCTGCAGGGCCGGGCGCGACTGGCTGCTGATCAGCTACCGCCGCAACGTCTGGATCCGCTGCCGCTGTGGGGCCGAATGGCTGGAGCCGGAGATCACCCACCGGGACTTCGACGTCATGGTCACCGATCCGACCTGGACGCAGTACCGCACCCTTGCTGAAGCCCGAATCGCTCTCGGCTTCGACGGAATCTTCGCTGGGCTCTACCTTGGGTAGACGCTGTCATGTATTGACCTGAAACGGTAGGGGTTCTGGGTCGTTGAACACCGCGTGAGTGAACTGGTGTGGGATGCACGGCACTTGTCGCCGTCGGCGCAGGAAGCGCTGCGGCTGCGGGCAGTGGCCGCGCTGGTCGAGGGGCGGGACCGCGAGGACGTCGCGGCGGTGTTCAAGGTCTCGCTGAAGGCGGTGGACGGCTGGTGGGCGAAGTGGCTGGCCGGCGGGCGTGAGGCGCTGATCGGGCGTCCGCGTGGGCGGCGGGCCGGGGAACATCAGGTGCTGTCCGAGGCCGAGCAGGCCGCGGTGCGGCAGGCCGTGCTCGACCACCCGCCCTGTCAGCTGGGGCTTGCCGGGCAGCTGTGGACGCGCTCCCAGGTGGGTGCGCTGATCGCGAAGCTGCATGGGGTCCACCTGACGGAGCCGGGGGTGGGCAAGTACCTGCGCCGCTGGGGGCTGTCGTTCCAGCGCCCGGACAAACGGGCCGTCGAGCAGAATCCCGAGGCGGTGCGCGGCCGGCTGGAGGAGACCTGGCCGGCGATCCGCGCGAAGGCGAAGGCCGAGGACGCCGAGGTGCTCTTCGCCGACCAGGTCGGCATCCGCTCCGACCAGGTCACCGGCCGGACCTGGGGCGCCAAGGGGCGGACCCCGATCGTGCGCCGGACCGGGAACCGCTTCTCGGTCAACGCGATGTCCGCGATCAGCACCAAGGGCCGCATGTACTTCATGGTCTTCACCGAGACCTTCGACGCGCAGGTCATGTGCCGCTTCCTCGACCGGCTTGCCGGCCACTTCGACCGCAAGATCCACCTCGTCGTGGACCGCCACTCGGCCCACCGCAGCAAGAAGGTCCGCGCCTGGCTGGCCGACCATGCCGACCGGGTCGAGCTGCACTTCCTGCCGTCGTACTCGCCCGAGCTCAACCCGGACGAACTGGTCAACGCCGACCTCAAGCGCAGCCTGCCCATGAGCCACCGGGCCCGGAACCAGGCCGAACTGGCAGCCGAAGCCCGACGCTTCTTCCACCGACGCCAGTGCCAGCCCCACATCGTCCGCGGCTACTTCCACGGTCCGCACGTGCGCTACACCCTCGACGAGAACCAATTGAGTTTCTGATCAATAGAAGCGACCTTTTTCGTCGGCTGTGGTGGCGATTGAGTAGATGCGCAGAACGGCCTTGCAGAGGATTTTCAACCTCTGCAAGGCCGTTCCATGGTTTCTCAGGGGCAGGATCCGTCGACCGAGGCGTCGAGATCGATCGACACGGACGAGGGAACCACGGTCACCACCGTATTGCTTTCCCAGCTCCCGAAGGACTTCTGGAGCTGTACCGAGTACCCGGACGAGCCGGGCTGGTTTGTGAAGACCGTATGCCAGCCGGCAGCCTGCGCCAGGGCCTGTACCTTCTCCGCCGAAAGGGGCGGGTGATTGCCCTGGAACATTGCTTCCAGGGTGGGTGCTTCCAGCCCGTCCGGAGTGTCACGGCACTGCATCCGGGACATGGAGGGAGTGAGGCCGAGGTACTTCCCGACCTCGGGCACAAGCGCATCCTGCTGGAGTACATCCAGTCTGGCATTCGCCGTCTGCGAGGGGTACTCCGTGACATCGGACCGGTAGAAGACCCACCAGCCGGCGCTCAGCAGCACAATGACGGGGATGCCAAGGATCGCACTGAGGCGGACCGCCTTCATGGCCCTCATCACCAGCATCCGCGGTACCACTGGGACCTGTCGTACTGCTGGAGCCAGACGGCGCCGGCGCAGGTCCAGTAGGCGGCGGTCCGGAACACGTACTGCTCGGCCGCCCTGCCACGGAGGCCTCGCCGCTTGGCGTCCAGACCGATCCAGATTCCGGTCTCGTTGTTCCAGTTGGCCATTTGGCGATCTTTTTCCTTGTTGCTGCTGTAGTCCTCGTGTCGTTGGCCGACGCCCCGGGCACTGTTCGGCCCCTCGTGCAGGGTTACGAGAGCCATCCAGAACACGTGCTGGAAGGCATCACCGTAGCTGCGGTGGTCGGTGCTTCCGAAAATGTTCACCGCCACGTGAGCGGCCACGTACGCGTCACCATACATGGATTGGCAAATGCGCCACCGGGAGGGCCAACCGCACCAGCGGGCTTCCACGGTGGTCATTCGACCGCCCAGCGTCGTGCCGGAGAGACCAGCGTCATCGTACTGGTTGAGTGGATCGGCGTTGGCGTAGTCGTATGCGCTGGCGCTGCCGCCGCTGATCGGGTCGGTCTGAAGGAAGCGACCAGTGCTCGGCGAGTAGAGACGGGCGCCCATCAGGAGATCGCCGGACGGCGTTTCACCGGAGCGCATCGACTCGCCGCGCCAGCCGTACCGCACCGCCTGCGTCCCGGCGATGCGGTTGCCGAACTCGTCAGTCAGTGAGAAGGTCACGCTTCCGCTGCCGAGCGGGAGGATCATCGACACGTCGCCGTGCAGGTTGGTCAGCTGGAGGGCAATGGCGCCCGTGGCCGAGGAGAAGGTGGCGGAGAGCGCCGATTCGAGATCGGTGACGTTCGAGGTGTAGGCGCTGGTTCCGGTGTCCTCGACGGTCCAGCTGGGGGAGTCTCCCATTCTGTTGTAGTGGCTCACTCGCGAGCTGGTCTGGGCCCAGGTGCCGGAGGTGTTCGACTCTCCGAGGGCGGACTTGATTCGGCCGGCCGGGTCGAGCTGCCAAGTGGTGCGGCTGTTCCCCTTGGTCTGCTGGTAGACCAGGTCGGTGGTGTAGTACGACGTCGCCGTGGTGTCCGGTTCGACGGTGGTCCGGCCGAAGGCGTCGTACGCGTAGCCGGCGTCGACCAGTCGGTCAGCGCTGTCGTAACTGTGGGTCGCGGTGGTACCGCCGGCGGTCGGACAGGCCGCCCCGGTGCTCCCGCTGGCCGTCGTCAGGCTGGTGCGGTTGGAGTTGCGATCGAAGCTGTACCGGCGGACGGTGCAGGTGCCGACGGCCGCGCTGATGACGGTCTCGGCTGCGCTGGCAAGGCGGGCGCCCTGGTCGTAGGTGTAGTTGTCGTTCAGACCCAGGCCACCGGAGGTGGACAGGGAGCGGGTGACCTCCGAGCCGTGGCCGGAGAAGCTGGCCTGGTCGGAGACCAGCACGTTGCCGGAGCCATCGGTGTACGTGCGCGACAGGGTCTTGCCGGTCTCGTCCGTTGCGATGGTCAGATTGACGGAGCCAGGCAGTGTTTCGGTGACGAGGATGCCGTCGGCGTCGTAGACGCCAGTGAAGGTGCCGACGTGCGAATCCGTCTTGGACGTGAGCAGGCCGCGGGGGTCCTTGCTGGTGTCGTAGGTATAGGTGATGGTGGTCGGGGCCGAGTCCGTGACCTGAGTGATGCGGTCCAGCGAGTCGTACCTCGTGGCTGCGGTGTTACCGCTGGCATCCGAGTAGCTGGTGATGCGACCGAGGAGGTCGTAGGACTGGCGGACAGTCGCTCCGTCCGGGGTTGAGCTCTGGGTGATCCGCCCGTTGGTCGTGTCGTAGGTGCTGGTCGGGGTCTGCGTGGTCTGGCCGACGCCACCGGTGACGGCACTGGTGACCAGACGGTCACCTGCGTCATAGGAGTTGGTCGTGGTACGGGTGACGCCGTTGGCAGTCTCGGTGACTACCGCCGGGAGACCGTCCCGCGTGTAAGTGATGGTGGTACTGACCCGCTGCGTGGGGTTGGAGCCTCCGCCCGTGATGGCACCGGCCGGCGCCGTGGTGCAGAGCAAGTCGGCCCATTCAGGATGGCCGCCGCAAGGCGCCGCGCCTGCCGCCGAGTAGTAGGTAGACAGAGTGGTCCCGGCATCGGTCCCGTTCGAAGCGGGCTGCGAGGCCGAGACGACCTGGCCAGAGCCGTTGTACGCAGTCACCGAGGTGATTGCCAGACCGGACGGGTCAATGACGACCTGCACCGGCTTGCCGAGCGCCCAATCGTACGCCGTGGTGGTGGTTCGGGTGTCGGCATCAGATGCGTAGCCGGTGATGGCGACTCCGGTGACGGCGCGGGTGATCTGGTTGGACACCGTCGCCGAGCCGTCGGTGGGACGGCCTTCGTCAAAGGTGTTGTGAGTGTGCGCCCGGCCGGAGACCACCGCACCTGCCCCCAGCGCACCGGAAGAACCGGAGGCTGCGACATCGTGTTCCAGCGTGATGCGATGGATCGGGCCGTAGGTGTCGGTCTCACGCTGGCCGCTGCTGTCGAAGACATGCTGGTTCGACAATTGGACGGCACGTTGAGCGGTGGTCAGTGACGCCAATCCGAGAGCATTGAGCTCGGCATTGGTGCTGTCAGCCAGCGCCAGTTCACGGTTGCCCGCGCCGAGCTCGCGTACCAGGTTGCCCGTGGTGTCGTACTCGGCGGTGGTGATGTGCCCACCGGGCACGGCCAGATTGACCTCGCGACCGTCGACGTTCAGGTAGTGAACGCTTGCGCGGCCGTAGGAGCCTGAGGTGAGCCCGCTGCCGGTGTTGCTCGACGGCACCTGGTCGGCCGGGAAGACTGCCGTGGCATCGGTGGGCACATCGGTCTGGGCCCAGGCTCCGACATCGGAGCTGCCCATTGCGTACGGGCCACCCGCACCAGTGCTCAACGGTACGTCGTAGACCACAGTGGTCGCTGCCGTGCCGTTGGTGATCGAATTGGATCCGGGAAGCAGCGTCGCGCGCGAGACGTTCAGCAAGCGGCCTGCATTGGTGTCGCCGGAGCTGCCAGCGGTGCCGTAGGTGAAGTTCCAGGGCAGCTCGCCGGGCGGTGTCACCGAGCCTACTCTGCCGGCAGCATCGTAGCTGTACGCCGTGACCAGGTTCGGGCTGACCCGTGGGTCCCAGACCTGACGGAGCATACCGGTGCTGTCGTAGGCGTACCGGGCAATGACCGTCGCGGTCTCGATGCCGGTTTGAGGATCGGTCAGCCAGAGGCTCACCTGGTTGACCTGGCCTGCGAAGTCGCCGAACGAGGCACCCGCAGTGGTGGTGTTCGCGTAGCCGTACTCGAGGACACGGCAGCCGGCCGCGGGAGTGGACGGAGTCAGGCAGGAGCTGTTGATGTCACTGAGGGCCGAAGTGGGTGCGGCGACCCTGCTCGGGCGAACCAACGTCGTGCTGCCGGACGTAACCGAATCAAAACGGAAGAGTGTTCCTTGGCCGCCGGTCGGGGTGGTGGACCGAAGAGTCCAGACTCCCGCGGAAGCGGCAGACTTGGCGAAGACCGACGTGGTCCCGCTGAGATCCACCAGAGTGAACTGGTCGGTCGAGCCGTTGTAGGAGAGCTGGTATGCCTCGGAGCCCGGCTCGGGGGCCCAGGTGCCGTCACTTTCCTTCGTGAAGGAGACCTCACCGCTGCCGGTCATGACAAGCTGAACTGCGGAAGCCGTCACCGGCCGGATCTCGGTGTAGTCGACGGTGGCGTCCGTCGTGCCACCGAGGCTCCACTGCGGCCCGAAGGGCGCCACCTGCCCGATAGGGGCACCTCCAGCAGGGTTGCGGGAGGAAGCGGTGCGGTTCACAGCAAGACCGAAAGCGCCACCGTCCTCGCCGAGCAGCACGTAGTCGCCGGTCGACAGGTTGAGCGAGCCCGGCCCGATCTTGCTGCTCACCGCGCGGGATTCTTTGCGATCGAGAGTGAAGGTGACCGGTGAGGAGTCGAACACCACTGAGGCGCTGTCGGTGAACTCACCACGCAACTGCACTGAGCCGTCGTCGCCGAGCGTGCCGGCGACATCCCAGACCAGGGCAGGGGAGGAGCCGTTGGTCATGGTCACTGGCCAGCCACTCAGCGGATTGCCGTCCTTGACCACCTTGCCCACTGGAACATCCGTCCAGGCATCGGAATCAGACCGGCGGTACTGGAACTTGACGTTCTGCGTGGTGGTCGGACCTGCCGCGGTCAGAGTGACCCGGCGATCGGTCCGGTCGCCGGGCGATGGCGAGGTGACTGCACCTGCACCTGCATTGAAGTGATAGGTGGTCGAGGCGGAGAGGTTGCCCGCCAGGTCACGCGTGGAGACGATGAGGGCGTGCGGGCCGTCCCACGGCGGGGCAGCCGAGACGGTGACAGCGGAGCCGGTGGTGGCGGCGAACGACTGGGTTCCGGCGTCGAGCTGCCAGACGACACCGCTCGTGTCGGAGCCGCCAGACGGCGGAGTGATGGTGAAGTTACCCGCCTGGCCTGCTCCCTTGCCCCAGCCGTCCGCCGGGTAGTCGGCAGAGGTGACGGTCGGGCTGCCCGGGTTGGTGCTGTCGACGGTGAAGACAAGCCCGTTCGGGACGGTCTGTCGTGACCACAAGGATCCGTCATAGCCCCATGGCCAGGCCGTGTAGGTGTGGCCGTCGATCAGCTTGCCTGCGGGGACCTGGGCGCTGGACAGGCCTCCGGAGGCGGTCCAGGACCCGTTCAGGTTGGCGATGATCTGCGTGTTGCCCCCGCCGGTGGTGTCGTAGACGTTCCACCGCGCCATCACGTTGCCGCCGTCGGCGTCGGCAACCGTGGCCTGCAGTTGAGGGGTGGTGGTGTTGCTGTACAGCTTGGTGCCCGAGGTGACGCCCGGCGCCGCGGTCGGTGCGGAGGACATCGGGTACGAGTTGTAGGTCACGGACAGGTACGGCACGTTGCTGGCGGCGTTGGCCGAATTGAACCGCTTCCAGCTGTTGGAGTCGGCCTCGTTGGTCGCCCGCAGGCCGATGTTGGCGTAGTTGTAGCCGTGGTCACCTGCGTAC
This sequence comes from Kitasatospora sp. NPDC051914, assembly GCF_040680995.1. Classification (NCBI taxonomy): domain Bacteria; kingdom Bacillati; phylum Actinomycetota; class Actinomycetes; order Kitasatosporales; family Streptomycetaceae; genus Kitasatospora; species Kitasatospora sp. NPDC051914. The sequence goes on along the minus strand of NZ_JBFAXX010000031.1, from coordinate 49,935 downwards.
TGCAGGAACGCGCTCGGATCGATCGAGACCCAGCCTGCGGGAATGGAGCCGCCGCAAGACGACGGGTACCCCTTGGTCTGGGTGGTCGATGCGTACTTCGTTGTCCAGGTCGGCTGGTTGGTCCAGACAGTGGAGATGTCCGCTGCTCCGGTCTGCCAGAGCTCCCATGAGGTCTGAAGACAGTTGGACGACCAGTTCTCGTACAAGTTGAGCGACGAGGAGAGGATCTTCGTGTTGATCAGCTGCTGCATCGGGAACTGCAGGAACGAGCGGGCCACGTCGGCACCGCCGTTGTAGGTGCCGAGCTTGAGCTCCGTGTTGGTGTACTGAGGCGTCGAGTAGCTGATCTGCGCGAAGGTGTCGATCACCGAGGACAGGCTGACGGAGGGATCCACCGTGACGGGGTACTTCGTAGCCGGGTCCGCCAGGAACTTCGCGTCCGGGGTAAGGGTGAGGTTCACCGTGTCACCGGACTGCTTCATCGTCATCGCAACCGGCGCCTGATGCTTGTGTTCCAGGGACTTGGCGTCAACCGCGGCGTCCCACATGTACGGCGCAGGGATGGATCCGGCCGCTCTGCCCTCGGAGTCGGTGAAGGTGATCGAGCCGTTCTTGTCCTGCTTGGCCTTCAGGCCCTTGGCGGATATTGGGATCGTCACCTGGTAGCCGGCTGCCGGGCGCGACCTGAGGACAACGTTCTGCTCGAATCCGGAGCGGGTTGCTTGCACGGTGACGTCCGTGCCCGGGGTGACGTCGGCATAGGTTGCCGTATCACCCTTGAGACTCGGTTTCGGCAAATTGCCCTTCCAGCCCACCGACACCTGGTGCACTCCATTGCCCTGCACGGCCAGGATGGCGTCCTTGCCACCGCCTGCCAGCTTGAGCCCCTTGGCGTGTCCCCGTGGTGCGACCGATCCGTCGGAGCCGGCTTTCAAGGTGGTGTCCACATCCACCCACTGGCCGTCGCGCTTGAACCGGATCGGCAGGGCGTACGACTCGGTGGTCAGTGTTCCGTTGGGATTGGCCCATGTCCTGGACTGCTCAGCAGCCTCTCCGAGCACCTCGACCCGAGCCTTGCGCAGGCGCGCAGTGGCGATGGCCGAGGGGACGTCAAGAGCGGTCAGCGCTTCAGCGACCTGCTTGGCCTGCGTGGACGTACCACTCGTCCCCTTCCCTCCCGACGCCGCGACAGAAGCGGTCGCAGTAAGCGCAGCCGTTCCCTCGACTACCAGCATGAGTGCCACGGCACCGGCGATCTGCCGCAGCCAGCGTGGTGTGGCGCCGGACGAGCCGCCGGTGGGGCGGCCCATTCTTGGCTTCATTGAGTCTTCTCCTCGGTTCTCGTCTCAGACGGATGGGTCCCAGACGCGGGAGAAACGTAGATCATCGGATGGTCCGTCAGATGCACTCGGATCGGGCTCGCGGGACTCAGTAAATTACTGACTGGTTGTCAGAGTAGTGATTTGCCGTCGAACGACCTTGATGTGTGGAGGGTTTCGCTGATGGTCGCTGACCTTTCGGGATGGGGTCGCGATCTGATTGTGGTGAAGTCTTGATGAAATCGTCACAGGGTCGGAAGGGGAGGGATGTGAGCTGGAGGCCATGCCGTCCTATCAGGGATGATTCCTCGGGAGGTGGACAATCGTGTGCGGAATGGTGCAACAGGGAGAATGAGTTCATCGGGGACGAACCGCGCGGAAGCGGCGATCACTCAGAGTGCGGACCAGTCCTTGAGGTGGTGGCATTCCTGGCCGCGCATGGCGCCGAGGTAGACGACGGCAGTATTGAATGGTGCTCGGATCGTAGGTGGTGCTGATGGTTTCAGCCGAAGCGATCGTCGGGGCGAATCAGTGCTGGACCGAGCTTCCGCCGAATGAAGCAGTTCACGCCAGTGACAGCGGAACGTGCGGTGGCGGGTTCCCGACCCGGCTATCCACCACGGTCAAGCCGTGGACTGCTTGGCCGCTATCGCCGGTTCGGGAGGGGCTGAGGCGGGCTGGCTGCGGCCATCGGGGCGGGTGGAGCGGCAAGGAGACTGGATGGGTGCATGGCCTGCGCTGAGCGGGCGGTGGCGGCCTGGATACGGCCGTTGGACGGTCCGGCTTCGTTCTTGAGTGCGGCTTCGCGGGCGTCGATGATGTGGCGGATCGTTCGTAGAGCGGTGTTGCTCTCGGCGTAGGCGGTCCGCAGCGCGGACGCGGATTCGGTGATCCGGTCGAGGTCGTAGAAGGCGGGGACGTGGCCGGGCCGGGTGAGAGCGTGCAGGCGCTCTTGGTGCACGGCAGCTGAGTTGGCGACGATGTTGAGCAGGCTCCGGCTGTGCATCGCCGCTCGTAGCAGTGGGTCCTCGACGGGCCGGCGGATCGCGGCCTTCTCCAGCTCGGCGATGGGCCGGCCCCAGGCCTTCTCGATCATCGCGTCCGCGTGGTTGGGAGGGGTGGTGTCGGACATGACGTCCTCCAAGCTACGGGTGTGGTCAACGGGAGTGGCCGACGTCGGCGGGTTTCGGAAGGGCCAGCGGTCGAGTGGTGGTGCTGTAGGCCAGCGTGGAAGCGGGTGAACGGGGTACGGAGGCCGAGCGGGCGGTGGCGGCGCGAAGGCGAGCCACCTCCAACGGGGTCGGTGTCGTCGGTGTGGCGATGGCCTGCGCGGGTAGGCGCGCCAGGTCGGAGGGCCACATCTCGCGGTGGACCGGGGTGGGGTTGATGGCGGCGGTGGTGAGCGCGCCGAGCAGATGGTCTGGGATGTTGGAGGACGCGCTTGCGTACCAGCGGTATCCCGGCGGTCCGACTTCGAGCAGCCAGCGCTCGGCAGTGCCTGCCATCTCGGTTTCATGCCGCAGGTGGCCGAGCCGCCGGTGCAGTGTCACGAGTCGGTCAGACGATCGGTAGGCGACTTCTGCCAGGGAACGAGTATCCAGGTGCCAGCCGTTCTCGAGGAGACGGTCGGTAACGTCCAGCCCACCCACACGGTCGCCCAGGATGCTGTCGGGGTCCTTCGCGTGGGCAGCGGCAAGGGTGGTCGTGAACTCCCCGACGATTTCCGGCGCGACGCGGAGATCGAAGGTGACCAGCCACTCGGGAGGGGCAAAGGCTTGAGAGTGGGCGCTGACCATCCACAGTTCGCCGCCCTCGTACTCCGGCAGGAAACCCAGCCGGATCCGCTGATCCGGGGTGGTGACGTAGACGTTGCCCAGGTCGTCCTGGGTAAGTGTCGCGCCAGTGTCGAGCAGGGGCTGCAGGCCGGGGTCGCCTGTGTAGGTGGGGCCGGCGAGGAACCGCGGGGTGATCCGGTACTCGCGCGGTTGCTCGAGGGAGGAGGGCTGCGGCATGAGGAAGTTCTCCTGGACAACGGTGGAATGGATCGCGGACGGCCGTGGGCAATACGGCGGCCTCCCGCACCGGCGCTCCGCAGGGCTTCCTCGCGAAGCCCTGCGGGTTGTCCCCGGGCGCCGCATCGCACCGTGCCAGGGCCTGTTCGCTGGTCGGCACCGCAGTACGGTCTTGGTGGCCACGACGAGCCAGCAGGCGAGGCCGGAACGGTGGGGGTGTGGGAGTCGTCATCGGGCCCTTCGGGCCGCAGGAGCGGTGGCGAAGCCGGGGGAGGCGGTGGTGTACGTGGTGGCCGGCGCTGTGCCACTGAGGGATGCCGGACGTACGGAGCGGGCGCGGGCGGCGCGGATACGGGCTTCCTCGGCCGGGCCGAGGCTTGGGGGAAGGTTGAGGCCGGTTCGTCCCAGACGGTTCTGGGCAGAGCGGTAGACCGCGTAGTCGAGCCTGGGACCGGCGGCGACGAGGTAGACCTCGCGAGAGTGCTTCGAGGTGGGCGGGGCGTCGCGGAACTGCACGACCAGGCGGTGACTGGCCCACTCGTTGCCGATGCCGAGATAGATCTTGTGGCAGCCCTCCAGCCGGCCTTCCAGGCGGGTGGCGACACGCTCTCCGTGGACCAGGTCATGCAGGTGCAGTAGGGCTTGGTTGCGGATAGCGTCCGGGAGCTGGCGGAGATCGGCGATGGCGTCGGGGTGCGCAGTGAAGGCGAATCGGGCTCGGCTCACATCGACCTCTGAACGACCGGCTGGGCAGCCGGCGCGGCGGGCGCCGGAGCGACAACTGGGGTCGGCGTCACGGTGCCGGAGCGGGCCAGGGCGGCATGGGCGCGCCTCGCTTCCGCGCCGAGATCTTCGGGCGCTGGCGGCAACGGGGTCGGACGGTTCTCCAACCACTCCTCGGCTGCGTCCAGGTCGGGAAACGCGCCCTCACGAACTGTGTAGGTGTGGTGGTCGGGCTGGATCTCTTCGAGGAAGAGCCGGACGGGCAACTCGGTGGCTGCGCGGTCTACGGCCATGGTCCATGCTTCTGGGGTGCCATCCATGACCTGGTGATCGAAGACCCCGTACCGGTCGCCGGAACGGCTGATCCGCTCCGTGATGAGGACGGTCAAATCGTCGGCGGGCAGGAAGCCCGCGGGGACGGTGGCGCTGGGCGGACAGCCCCGTTCGATCAGCCACTTCTGTGAGAACGCGAGGACGGCGTGCTTGGAGGCCTGCATGCTGAAGGTGCCCTGCTGCCGGTCGCGGACGATGTCGAAGGCGGCGAGGCTCGGAGCTCCCGGCAGGTAGTCCCACGTCGCGGCGGTGTCGAAGGTGAGGAGGAAGCTGCGCTCGCCGACATCGTGTTGGGCCAGGAGGCGGTAGTCGCCTTCCCACGTGTTGCGCTGCAGGTCGGCGGAGTGTTCGTCGACGGGGGATAGGCCGTCGAGTCCGAAGTCAAGGTCGGTGCTCATACGGCGGGTCCCAGCTGGTCGGGGGTGGACAGAATGCGGTGAGCGGGCCGGGCGGGGCTGGTGGTGCACGCGGCGAACGGCCCGTCGGGGGATCGGAGTTGGAGCAGGGTGTGGTCGAGGTGGTCGCGATGCCAGGAGGCGGGTCCGGCGTGGCCGGCCTCGGCATCGGTCAACTGTTGCCACACGAGCCACAGGGCGTGGAGGCGGGCAACGGCCTCGGGGTGCTCGTACCAGCGCGAGCACCAGGGCCGTGTGGAACTGATCTCCCGGCCGTAGACCGGCAGCAGGAGGTGGGTGACCCAGTTCGCCAGCCCGTCCAGTTCGGCGGCGTACTGTCCTCCGCCCATCGCGAGGATGAACAGTGGTGCGGAAGAGTCGGGTTCACCATCGGGAGGCGCGTGGCCGGGCTCGTCTGCGCCCGGCCCCGTACCGATTTCGGTGTCGGCTTCACTTCCGAGACGGTCGAGTATGACGCCGTGCTGGCGGACCTCGGCCATCGTGCGTGTGAGCGCGCTGACGAGGTCATCCAGGTCCTCGTCGGGGATGCGGATCGGCTCGGACTCGGGGCCGCCCGTGGTCGGATCGGACATGGCATATCCAGGGGGTCGGGTCGATACGAGGGGCGAGGACGGGAGGTCTTCTTCGGTGGGTCAAGGCAGTGCTCCAGGAAGGTGATGAGGGAAGGATCCGCAGGACCGGCGGTTTGGTATGGCCGCCAAATCGTGCTAGACGCAGGCCAGGTGGAGGCCGCGGGTGAACAGATGTGCCGCCTCATCGCTGAGACCGCACGGGTGCAGCAACCGATGCGGCTGAGGGCGGGGACGGCAGAGCGCCGCTGCCGTCGGAAGCTGCTGTTGCCGAGCGTGCGAGTGCAGCTTGCTGCCGCAAGTCGACGGACGGTGGTGAGATGATCGCGGCCGTCTGGCGGAGCACGGTGACAGCCTGCTGCAGCTCTTCGCGGGCCGTTTCGGCGGCCCAGTCGATCACCTCGGCGGCATCCTTACGGGCCTGCCGGACCTCGGGATGATGACGGTGCCCGGCGGTGGAAGCGAAGAACGCGAGTTGCTGGGCGACCATCCCGAGACTGGAGGCAGCCTGTCCGGCGTGCTCGGCCGCATCGGCGAACGCACTGGCGGCACGTACCGAGTGCTCGGGCGCGGGCTGATCGGTGGCACGGAAGAGGAACTCATCGCCCATCTCCGAGATGAAGCAGCCCAATTCGGAGATCTGGCGGCTGACAACGGCGGCGTCCGGCAAGCGGAACGGGCGCCCGGTGTCCGGGAGGTCGGCCTTCTGCCGTTCCAGGGCCTGCGCGTGGGAGTGGAGGGTGAGCGACTCTTCTATCGGGGTGTTCATGGGGTGCTCCGGGCAGAGAGACTGGGGCTGGTACGTGCAGGTGTGCGGATTGGCGCAGTCGACGGGGGAGTCGGGCGTTCGGGTGCTGTGCTGCGGGGGTGCTGCCGGGGAGCGCTACGGGCGAGCGCGGCGCTGATCCGGATTGCGGGATCGGCCGGGTGTGGGGAGGGCGGGGATGCAGAGGTCCGCCAGCGGGTGCGGACCTCCTCCAGCGGGCCGAGCGCATGAAGGGCGTGGCCGATCAGCTGGCCGGGGGCGAGGCGCGCGTCGGAGGCGAGGGCCCTGATCGTGCGGGCGGCCTCGGCGGCGGTTCGGGTGAGCGAGGCTCGGATGACCTGGTCGCCGAGCCATTCGGCCGAACCGGCCCCGCCGACGCCGAGGATCGCGCCGAGCTGGTCTTCGCGCAGGAGGCCGTCCGCGAGCAGGCCGCGCCGCTGGATCTCCCACAAGACCGTGACCCGGTCGATCGGCTCGCCCCGGTGGTGGAGCGCACCCAGGCACCGGTACAGGTGACCGTGGCCGGGATCGCCGAAGTCGGCAGGCCGCAGCCAGCCGACGACCTCCTCGATCGCCACGGGCCGCTCGACGAGCAGCGCCAGCAGGAACTGCTCGTCCTCCAGCCGGTCATCGGCGACGACCGGGACCGTAGCAGGCTGCGGCTGCACGGGTTCGGTCGGCGCCACGGGGCGGGACTCGGTGCCCCACCGACGGGCCAGCCCGGTGAGGGCGTCGGCCAGGACTTCGGAGTGCTTGAGGACGCCGTCGATCTCGCGCGCCCGGGCGTCGATGCGGGCCACCTCCTCCAGGCGGGCGGCATACTCGGCCACGGTGCGGTGGATGGAGCCCTCGAGGACCATGCGGCCGTAGACCGGGGCGTTCTGCGGCCGGGGGCAGGCGGCGATCAGGGCGTGCGCGTACGAGGCGGTCAGCCCGCGGGCATGTCGGCCGGCCTCGGCGACGGTGTCGGTCACCCAGGACAGCGGGACATCATTCTGCGTGCCCGGGGTGAGTAGACCGTCGGCGCGCAGCTTGCGCATCGCGGCGAACAGCGCCTGGTGGGCGGGACGGTAGAAGTCGGTGGGCTCCAGCCAGCGCAGCGAGTCCAGCTGGCCGGGAGCGAGAAGAACCGCGCCGAGGACAGCCTGCTCCCCCTTCAGCAGCGGATCCATCACGCCTCTCCGTTGCGCAGGGCCCGCAGGCGTGCGACCTCGTGGTCGGCAGCGGCCAAGGCGGTGGCGAAGCGATCCAGTTCGCTGGTGATGGCCGGATCGGTGGCGAGAACGGGACCTGCGCTGGTGACCAGCCACCACTGACAGCCTCGGCGGATCACCGGGGCGCCGGCCAGCGGGACGGATTGACGGACAGGCCTGGACAAGTTCGGGTCAGGCATGCACAACTCCCAGATTGATGGCAGGACTTGCGACGAAGGCGAAGCTGAACGTCGCGGGCGGCCCGGAAGGGCGGGTCAGGGCGAGCAACCGTCCGGGGCGCGGGACTCCAGAGGTGCGACCTTCCGGGGAGAGCCGGGCAGGGCCGTAGGCCTGGCTGGTGTCAGTGCTCGGGCGCAAGATCAGGGCGTCCGGCACCACCCAATGACCCAGGAGAAGCGTCATGCCGATTACCAACGACCAGGTCGCCCAACGCCGCTTCCTGCGTGCCCTGTACGCGGATGCGTATTACCCGGACGCCGTCGTCGACCGCGGTTGCGACATCCTGCTGCGGCTGTGCGAGCGGATCGAGGCCGAGCGGCCGTCCGACCTGGCCTCCCTCTATGCCCTCACCGCGGCTGCCACAGAGGAGTTCAACGTCCTGCAGGAGGCATTCGAGGCCGCGGACAGTGAGATCGAGACGGTCGCGCGTGAGGAGATCGCCGAGGACTTCGCCTTCATCGCCGACGCGTACGGCTTCCAGGACGCGGATGTGGAGGAGCTGATCGCCGGTCGCGACTGGTGACGGCGTCGACTTCGGCGTCCACAGTCGTGCGCGGCCGGGCACACCGATCAGTCCAAACGGTTGAGGCGGTCATGGCCCGCAGCGGCGTTCGCGAGGGCGCGCTCCGTGATCGCCTTGGTGGCGCGGGCGGAGGCCGGGCCGATCTCCTTGGCAGAACGTTCCTTGTACCAGGGCTTGAGGTCGAGCATCGCCACCCGCAGGCCGGTCGCGAACAGGAGCGCCTTGCCCTTCGGGAGCGCCCTGATCCGGTCGGGCGGCAGGATCCGTTCGGTGCGCATCGATACCGAAGTCGACTTGCCGCTGTCGGAGTTGGAGACGGAGACGGTCTGTACGTCGTGCTCGCCGATCTGCCTCGACAGCTTATCGGCGAAGTCGGCGTCGTCGATACCCGAGCCAATGATCTTCACGGTGGCTGCGGACCAGAGGGCGTCCATGCCGGCCTCGCCCCAGCAGCGCTGCCCCTGTCGGTAGGACTGCAGGATGGTAATCGGGATGACGCCCCGACTACCCAAGTGGGAATAGAGGTCCGGCAGATCGCTGATGCGGCACACGTTGGCGGCTTCGTCGAGGACGCACAGGGCGGGCGGGTCGAGCCGGCCGCCGGAGCGTTCGGCGACGATGACGGCCGCGCGCATCACCGCGTCGGCCGCCGCCGCGATGATCGCCGACGCGCTGCCGCCGCCGTCCTTGCTGAGCAGGAACAGGGTGTCGCGGGAGGAGGCGAAGCCGAACGGCTTGAACTCGGGTAGCCCCGGCGTGGGGGTGACCCAAGCGGCGATCTCCGGGTCCAGCAGGCAGCTCGCGTACTGCCGGGCGGTCTCGTAGATGCCATCCCGGGTCTCGGTGGCGCCGGTGACGGTGCCCTGGAGCTGGGCGGCAACCGCGTGGTGGCCGGCATCGGCCAGCAAGTCCACCGGGGTACGGTCGGCAGGGGACGCCAGCCAGCCGAGCACATCGGTGATCGGGCGCCGGTGGCTGGCTGCGGCCAGGAACAGGGCACCCAGCGTGTTGCTCGCTGCGGTGCTCCAGAAGTCCGAGCCGCTGGACTCGTCGACGGACGCAGTGACGAAGTGCCCGGCGAGCCGTTTGGCGCCCGCGAGGTCGCGGGCGTCGGCGAGGATGTCCCACCACATCTCCCGCGGGTGGTGCGCGATCTGCTGCGGGTCCAGCGTCCAGACCCTGCCGACCTTCGCGCGAGCGTCGACGCATGCCGTGTAGGCGTCGTTGGCGGCTTTGTTGCTGGTGAGCAGGACGGGGCCGGGAGCAGCAAGGATGGCGGGGATCGCCAGGCCGCTGGTCTTGCCGGAGCGCGGCGCCATGACGGCGACGAGAACGTCCTCCCAGGAAGCACGGACCTCGGCCTTGCCGGGGGAGAGGGTACCGACCAGGATGCCGCGATCGTTCGGTGCGATCTCCTTGGGCTTCCGGCCGTGCAGGCTCGGGCGCAGGCTCCTCGCTTTCGCTGTGATCTCCTTGTCCAGGAGCGGGGTGAGGCCGGGCTTGCGGGCGAGGCCGGTCTTCGACCCGGAGCGCCACCGCAGCCACAGGATCAGGCCCGCGATGGTCAGGGCGAGGGTGAACAGGCCGGGGACGACGCGGGCGCCGATCAGCACCGCGGTTGCGCTCAGGCGGGGCCAGAGCAGATCGGGGTGCAATACGGCATCGGCGGCCCGGAACGGCGCCCAGGGGCCTTGTCCAACCAGGCCGTTGGTGAGGTTGCCGGTCAGCCAGGCGAGGGTGCCGAAACCGAGGGCTGCGCCGAGGAGGCCGAAGAGGAGGTAGAGCAGCGCGTCGGACCCGCTGGTCGTCGACGGCGTGCCGGGGCGCGAGGAGGGCACGGTGGATTCCTGTGTATGCGCAGGTGGACGGTGGGCGGTACGGCCGAGTGGTGGCGGCCGGCAGTGTGTGAATGGCGGCGGGTGCCCTGTGCCGGCAGAGCACAGCCGCCCGGTCAGACGAACGGGTTCTCGGTGGGCCGGTCGGCGGCGGTCGCGGCGTCCAGCAGCTCGGGCAGGTCGGCCGGTTCGGAGGAGCGCTGGTCGATCCACCAGCCGGCGCGGGTGACCGTGCGCGCCCGGTCCTCGATCTGCTCCCACTCGGCCTCGGGCATACCGCCCTCGAGGACGAGCGCGGTATAGGCGGTGGCGAGGACCTGGTGGCGGCAGCGCACGGCCCAGGCAACACCCCGTTCGGTGCCCTCCAGCGGCGTCATGCGGTACTGCGCGGACCAGGCTTCCGCCTCGGCCTGCTCGGCGGCGCGCTTCGTCTCCAGCCAGGCCGCCTTGTCCGCTTCGTCGCCGGACTTCGCGACCCGCCAGCAGTCGGTGCAGTCCTGCCTGGCGAGCCACTCGGCGAACCCGGCACGGCGGTCGGCCGGGCGGTCGCCCAGATCCCGCTCCGTCCGGTGCCCGCACGAGTGGGCGATCGTCCAGATCTTCTTCACGGCCATCGGGATGCTCCCTGCTTGTCGAGGTGGAGTGATCACGGGGCATCTGTCAGCGGCCCCGTGCGAAGGCGATGCGCGGGTCCACGGCCGCCTTGGGCGGTACGGCGGGGACGGTGGCGGGCGGTGCCGCGGGGCCCGGCCGGTGGGTGGGGCTCTTGGCGAGGGCGGCCTCGTCGACGCGGAACTTGTGCGTGGTGAAGGCCTGGTGGGTCGGGACGTGGTGTGCGGCGACGGCTTCGGCGAGCTGGGGCTGCATGGCCACCCGGTAGTTGCCTTGCTGCAGTGCGACGGTGCTGCGTACAACCGCGCCCAGGGCCTCAGCCCGGGTGGCTGCCGGTGGGAGGTAGACGTCCAGGCCGCGGTGGTGGCGCCAGCCGTCGGTTTCCAGGAAGACGGCCGGGCTGATCGGCCGACCATTGTCGACGGCCGCGACCACGCCCACACCGGGATGTTCGGCGAAGGAGACGTCCGGACCTGGGTCCGGGTCCTGGCTGTGCTGCGATTCGGTCGCGCCGGGCCGCGACCGTACCCGTGCCTGCTCGTCGGTGCTCTCGACGGTTGGGGGCATGCCGGTGTCGACGCGGTGGCCGGCGGCCGTGAGAAGCCTGATGGCCCAGGCCGCACGCTCGGAGACCTCACGCTGCTGGTCGGTCAGCGCGTACAGACTCGGATGGCCGGGGATGCGCTGGAAGTCGAGGCGTTCCAGCATCCACTGGGCGGAGGCCGAACGAGTGGGCAGAGTGGCGACGATTCCGTGGTCAGGGTGGTGTCCGATGGCGACGTCGGGCATGGCCTCGGAGGCAGCAGACATGGTGGGGCTCCGCTTCGGGGATACGGGCGGTGGACTTGTCCGGTGACGGGGCGGGATCTGTGCGGTCGAAGCACGGCAAAGTCCTTCCTGGACGAGGGGTTGGCGGCGTGGGTGGACGGTGGCGGTCGGCACCGCGCGGGCGTCCTGCAGCGCATGGCGACTTGGCTATGCCGCCATGCGGAAGTCCGTGTCATACAGCGCCCGCTCCCTGGGATGGAGGAGGTGCTGCACGATGAAGCTGAGCCCCGCCACCTTCCACAGGCCCCGGCCGCGGGTGAGCGCGGCGATGGCCTGGGCCTCGACACCGGTGAGACCGAGCAGCGACATGGAGACCGCGATCTGGTCGGGTTCCTGGCGGTAGATGATCCTCGTGCTGCAGTCAGCGAGGAGGCCTTCGGCGAGGACTCGTCCGCGCGAGCCGGCGTCGCCTGCGGACAGCAGGTCGGAAAGCCGGTGGAGGATCAGGAGGTTGGCGATTCCCAGGCCGCGGCTGAGCTTCCACTGCTGCTGCATACGTTCCAGTAGTCCGACGTGCCGCATGATGCGCCACGCCTCGTCGTAGACCACCCACCGCCTGCCGCCGTCGGGGTCGGCCAGGGCGGACTCCATCCACGCCGAGGCGCAGGTCATCGCCAGCACCAGAGCGGTGTCGTCGCCGCTGCTGCCGAGCCGGGACAGGTCAATGGAGAGCATCGACGCCGCAGGATCGAAGACCACCGTGGACGGCGCGTCGAACATCCCGCTCAAGTCGCCGTGGACCAGGCGCCGCAGGGCGTGCGCAAGGTCGTCGGCGGCGTGGCCGATGCCGCCGGCCTGCTCGCCGAGGGCGGCATCGAGGCGCTCGGGCCGGCCGAGGACGTGGGCGATGTCACCGAGCAGCGGCACCGTGCCGTTCACCTCGGCATCGGCGACGACCAGGTCCAGCGCGACGTCCAAGCCGGTGTGCTCCATCGGCAGCAGATCGCGCTTGAGTACCGTGCTGGCCAGACTCCCCAGCAGGAGGAGGCGACGCTTGCGTACCTCGGCCCGCCAGTCCTCCTCGCCCGCCCCCGCGGGCCGTTGCGGGGCGTCGAGCGGGTTGAGCTTTCCCGGCAGTCCGGGGCCCAGCGCGATGGTCTGGCCACCGAGGGCCTCGGCCAGGCCGGTCCACTCGCCCTTCGGATCGGACGGCACGTAGATCTTGTAGCCGTGGGCGACGGCCCGGGTGGCGATGGACTTCGCGAGGGCGCTCTTTCCCATGCCGATGACCCCGCACAGGATCGCGTTGGGGTTGGTGAAGCCTTCGACGCGGCCGGAGTTGTAGAGGCTGAACGGGTCGTAGCAGAAGCTGCCCTCGGCATGGAGGTCGCGGCCGATGAAGATCCCCTCGGCGCCAAGGCCGGCTTCCGCGAGGAAAGGGTAGGCGCCACCGGCGACGGCGGTGGTCATGCGGTGTTTGGGGAAGCGCAGCTTGCCGCCGCGGGCGGAGGCGGGGCCGGGCCGGCCCGCGGCCGGGTAGGTGGGCTGCAGCTCGGGGCCGGCGTCCTCGTGCTCGTGACGTTCGGCGGGGGCCTGGGCGCGACGGGCCTTGGCGCGCGCCTTGGCGAGCTCGGTGCGAGCGGATCGCCGCCCGGCACGGGAAGTCTTGCGCGGGACGAAGAGGCGGGAGGCGGTGGTGCGGTTCCTGGGCATGGTCACGGCTCCGGGGGTCGGGGTTCAGCGGCGGACGAGACCGGTGAACGGGGAACGGAGGTCGGCGGGGGTGATGCGGCGGCGTAGCAGCCGGGCCGTCTCCAGGTGGCGGCGGCAGATGGTCAGTTCGGGCGCTCCCTCGGGCAGGCGGGTCCGGCAGGCGTCGCGGTCGGGGACGTCGCCACTGCCTGGTCGGGGTGAGGAGTGGTAGGCGGCATGGAGGTGGTCTGCGGCCTGCCACAGGCGGGTCCTTGCGGCCCTGAGGTGGTCGCCCTCAGCCGGGAGCAGAGGTGAGGTGCGCCGGGTGTGGGCGTCCAGCAGCTCGTGGAGCGAGACGAGATGCGCGTGGAGGGAGTCCAGTTCCGCGCGGGAAGCGACGAGTGGCCCTGCGGGGATGTTGAGCGCGCGGTGGAAGTCGATCGCGGCGGTCGCGTACGGAACGAAGTCCTGCACGGTGGCAGTGGTGCCCGGCATCGGGGTGCTCTTTCGGGAAGCGATCAGGCCGGCATCAGGCGGCGCGGGCGAACGGGAGGGCGGCGGCGGTGAAGGCCTCGGCCTGTTGCCAGGTGAGCGGGCGGAGGTCGAGCTGGGCGCCGACGGCGGCGGTCTCCACCACGGCGCAGGCGGCGCGCAGTTCGTCCTCGGTGTCGGCCGAGACGGTTAGCAGGCCGGTCAGGGCGACATCGGCGTGCCCGGCGATCAGCTGGCGCTCGCGGTCTCGGATGTCCTGGTACTCCACCGAGTCGGCTTCGCTGGCCACTTGGCCCTTCCGGACACGTTCGGTCGAGTCGGCGATGACGCTCGCCTTCTTGCGTCGGACGTCGCGCATCGCCGAGTCCAGGTCCTTCGGCTCGTAGGAGAGGGAGATGGTGCGGCGCATGCCCGAGGCGAACAGCACCTGGTGGAGGAAGCCGGCGTTCGTCTCGGTCCTGGGCCAGTTCTCAACCCAGTACGTGGAGTGGTGGGCGGAGTCAGTGCTGATGTGGTCGGCCTTCTCCACCACGACCACCGGTCCCGCGGCAGCCGGGTCGGCGGCCGGGCGCCCGTCCTCCGACCACCGGTCGAGCGCGGTACGGGACTTGGGGTCGTAGGCGGTGCGGGCGACAGCTGCGATCTCGGTAGCGGACAGCCAGCCCTTCGGGTTGAGGCCGGCGGTCCGGGCGGACTGCTCGAATGCCGAGGTCAGCTGGACCAGGACCGAGAAGGCGCCCGTCAGACCGCCGCCAGCCTGGTTGATCAGGCGCCGCGCCGCTTTGCAGTCCAGCGCGACGGCCACGTACGCCTCGTGCGGTGCGGCAGCCGGACCTGCGCCTTCGATCAGCTCGGCGTAAAGCGCCCCCGCGAGCCGCACGTCCGGCCTGCCATGCTCCTCCCAGTACCGGCGCAGCGCGTCACCGCTGTCCGGAACGGTCCGCTCGATCACCTGGATGCGGGCGACGTGCCCAGTACGGGCGAGCGCGGCGAGCGCTCGTCCCCACCCCGCGACGTTGGCGTTCTGGGTGCCGGGGTCGAGCAAGGCGTACGCGCGGCTGCTGACCTTGACGATCGCGGTGAGGGTGCCGGCGTGCGGGTCGTGGACCGCGCCGTAGCGGCGGTCCGGGGCCGTGACCACGCGCAGGCTGGCCGCGCTGCCCGGCAGGTGCAGCAGGCCTTCGCGTACCGGGCGGCGAGAGGGGCGGGCGAGCCAGACGAGTTGGCCGCGCAGGCGGCGTAGTGCGTACCGGGCGGCGACCGGTGCCCAGTCGGCCAGGGTGCGGCCTCGGTGGCGGACGAACACGAACGCGGCGACGGCGGCCCACAGCGGGACGAGCTGGAGGGCACCGATGACGCCGCGGGCGACCAGAACAGCGAGCAGGAGGAGACCGGCGATGGTGGTGGTCACCAGCTGCGAGGCACTCAGGCCGAGCAGGACGCCGCGCTTGGAGCGATGGGGGAACTTGACGGACGCAGGAACGGTGTCGGGTTTTGGAGTGGAAGACATCGAAGTTCCAGGGGGTGAGCGTGCGGGGTGGGCGGATCGGGACACGGCGGTTCTTCTGGACTCCACGGCGACTCCTTCGGCAGTGGGTGCACGGGGTGGTGCCCGGGGCGGGCGGCGGACGGCGGCCCGCCCCGGGATCGGGCCCGATCCGCTCAGGAACCGGGCCGGGGCGGCCTGTTCGGGTAGACGAACCGGACCGGATTGGGTGCGGCTACTCCGGCCGGGGACGGGCCGTCGACCGCAGGTACGGCTGGCGCCGAGGGCATCGGAGGTCGAGGAGCCGGGGCCGAGGGGGCGGGCGCACTCGAGGTCGGGGAAGCACCGGGTGCAGCCGGGGCGACCGGACTTGCCACGGCGGCGCCCCGGGTGCTCGGCGGGGCAGGCGCCTCGGGGACTCGGCCGGGCATTGGCTGGCCACCTTCGGCACCGGAGGATGCGCGGGTGATCAGAGCCGGAATGCCCGGCCGGGTGACCAGGGCGCGTCCGCGGTCGCCCTTGGCGTTCGGGTCCTCGCCGAACCGGAACTTCGTCTGCGGCTGGGCGGGGCCGGCGTCAATGCCTTCCTTGCTGAACCGCCCGGTCGGGTCGATGCCGGAGGCGACACCGCCGGCGTCCGCGCCCGGGACCTGGCTCGGGCCCTGCGGCGCCGGGGCACCACCGCCCACCTGCATCGCGAGGCTTCCGGCCGTCTTCGCCGCGCCGGCTGCCACCGCCACGCCGGCGACACCGGTGCGGTGCAGGTCGTCGTGGCCACCGCCGTCCGTTGCCCAGTGGACGAACTTGTAGACCGCGTACGGGCACAGCAGCACCAGCAGCATGATCACGATGCCGGCCATGGCATCGGACAGGGCACCGAGACCGTCCGTCTTGTCGGTCTTGCCGATCGCCGAGACGCCGATCAGGAACACCACGGTCATCAGCAGTTTGCTGACCACCAGGGTGGCGGTGGCCTCGATCCAGCCGCGCCGCCAGCGCTTGGCGACCTCCCAGCCGCCGCCGGCGCCGGCGAACGCCGCAAACGCCACCAGGACCAGCACACCGACCTTGCGGGCGACCATCACCCCCCAGTACAGGAACGCACCGATCGCGCAGCCCGTGGCCACCAGCGCAGGGATCGCCCAGCCGAGCGGGTACATCGCGCCCAGCGTGGACACCTTCACCAATCGACGGATCGCGTCGTCCACCGAGGTGTTCGCCGCTTTGAACAACCCTGCCGACAGCGCGTCGACCACGGTGACGGCCACGGCGGTGAAGCTGATCGCACAGAAGGAGAACAGCACGCCGGTCATGGTGCCCCAGGCCGCCTGGGCGAGCGCCCGCTCGTCCCGGCGCCAGGCGGCCAGGATCAGCTGTGCGCAGAACGTGCCCACCGTCAGGATCAGACCGATCGGCAGGATGAGTTGGTAGTTGTCCCTGAACCACGGGGCGCTCAGGTCGATGGCGGTGGTCTGGTCGACCGCCTTCGCGGCGAGGTCGACGGCACTGGCCGCCAGCTCGCCCATCGACTTGGCGATCCACGCACCGATGCCGTCAGTGATGCTCTTGCCGGGGTTGGAGACGAAGCTGACCGCATCGACCGCGGTGCAGACCTGGCTCATCAGAGGGATGTCGCAGACACCCACGAAGGGAACCTCCTTTCTCGATGGGGACGGTCAGGGCGCGACGGACGGAAGGACACCGGCCAGGGCGCAGGGCCGGTCGGGCCGGCACTGGACGGCGAGAGTGGCCGAGCGGTCCTCGGCACCGCCCTCGGGCGAGCCGGTCCAGGAGATCGACTGCTTGCCGGAGACCGTGACGGCGTAGATGTATGCCTGGGTGATCGCTCCCGGATCGGCCTGCAAGGCTCGGGTGAACGACTCCGGGAAGTGCGCCTCGGCCGCGGTCGCAGTGGCGAACTGCCCCGAGTCCGCCATCCGCCCCCACAGCACCGGCGAGGGCACCAGCCGCTCCACCGACTCCACGTCGACGTATTGGCCTTCGGCCGTCAGCCACCGGTGGAGGGCTGCCACCAGCTCGGGCTGCGAGTAGGCCCGCGTGTCGTACGACCACAGAGCCACGGCCGCTGCCTTTGCGAACGTGATCGGATCGCGTGTGGCCGGCGGACTCGGCAGGACCGCTGGGCTGCCCTTGAGTGACGGAGCCGACGACGGGGAGGTGGGTGCGGGCCCGGAGGGTGAACTCGAAGCAGCAGCAGCGTGGTTCGGCTCGGCTCGGGAGTCTCGGGTGACGTAGGCCAGCAGGCCGGAGAGTGCGATGAGCGCCACCAGGACGAGGGTGCCCAGCAGTGTCCGGCGGCGCGCGAGCGTGCCACCGGGCATCTCGCTGTGGGAGGAAGAGGGAAGGGAGCGTTTCTGCATCAGCTGATCTGGCTGCCGAGCGCCGAGAAGAACGCGACGACGCCGTTGGCCGCGCCCAGCAGCAGGGCGGCGCCGGCCGAGACGAGCACGCCCTTCTTGCCGTTGGCCTCGGCCTGGTGGCCGCCGGAATGGTGACCCCAGGCCCACACCCCGGCGCTCACCGCCAGGGCGCCGACGACTGCGATGATGGCAAACAGGTTCAGCGAGCCCATCACCTTCTTGAGGACCGCGAGCCCCGGCAGGCCGCCCTCGTTCGGGGCAATGCCAGGGTCGTACGCGAGCTGGACGAGCGTGTCGGCGAGAATCATGGGGAACCTTTGTTCGAATATGGGTGCGCGAAGGTGCGCCGAGGAGGACGGAAGGGGGTGCGGTCAGACGATGCGGCGGGCAGCGAGGATCGTCGGCCGCCAGGAGGCGAGGGTCGAGATCTTGACCACGTCGCCGGTCTTCGGGGCGTGCACGACGAGCCCGGAGCCGATGAACATTCCGACGTGCTCGGGCCGCAGAGCGGTGCCGCGGGTGAACAGCAGGTCGCCGGGCCTGAGTGCGTCGACGGATACGGCGGTGCCCTCGGACACCTGCGTATAGGTGGTGCGGCTCAGGGTGATCCCGGAGGCCTTGTAGGCCAGCTGCATCAACGAGCTGCAGTCGCATCGGCCCATCGGGTCGGCACCGTGGGAGTTGGTGCAGGTGCCGCCCCATTGGTACGGCGTGCCGAGCTGGCCCAGGGCCCACCTGATGGCGGTCTGCACCTGCGCCGGCGCGTCGGACGGGATCGCATAGCCCTCCGGCAGGGAACCTGCCGGGATCGTCCCGAAACCGGTGCCGTCGCCGCCCGTCGTCGAACAGCCTCCGCCACTCGGTGAGGGATTGGCGATGCCCGGGGTTGTCGGCGCCGGGCTCGAGCCCGGCCCCGGCGATGCCGTCGCGCCCGGGCCGGCGCCGGGAAGCAGTGGCGCGATGGCCTGCTGCAGCGCGGTCGCCAGCGGCTCCCACTTTGCGTATGCATCCGGGAAGCCGGAGCGCTGTACTGCCTGGGCGGCCTGGGTGATGGTCATCGACTCCCAGCCGTTGACCTTCTTGAGCGCCTCGTAGAACTTCGTCGAGGCGTACACCGGCTGCATGATCTGCTCCGGTGTTCCCCAGCCCTGAGAAGGCCGCTGCTGGAAGAGTCCCAGGCTGTCGCGGTCGCCGTAGTTGATGTTGCGAAGCCCGCTTTCCTGCAGAGCTGTGGCCAGGGCGACGACCTGCCCGCGGACGGGGACATGCATGGCGATGCCGGTGGCCTGGATGACCTGGGCGTTGGGGATCTGCTCGCCGGGCTTCTCCAGCCCTGCTACTCCCGGAGCGCCGGGCGGGGTGGAGCCGCCCAGGATCGCCTTCACCTGCGCGGCGACGGCAGAGGTGTCCACGGTCTGCGCATCGGATCCGGGCATACAGGCAGCGGAAGCGGTACCCGCCATGACCACGACCGGCAGGGCCAGCAGCAACGGGCCGACAGCGACGAGACCTACGAAGACTCCTGCGGTCTTCTTCACCGCCGTCGTCCGTCATCACGACGGGTGCGTCGGCGTGGCGGCGGGGGCGGATGAGGGCATGGCTGTGCCAGGGCATGCTGCATCGCAGCGACTCCTTACGGTTCCTGGTAAACGGGTGCCGGCTTCTCGTGCGAAGAAGCCACGGCACCGCGCCGGTGGTGAATCAGCCTCGTTCGAGGCGGACCGGGTCAGGGGCCAGTAGCCCAGGACGCCGGTATCGGGATCACGCGGCAGCCAGCCGCGCTCGTAATCTCGGCCGGAACACAACACTCCTTGGAACAAGGGAGCAGCGTCCGCGCACTGCCCCACCGGACGAGACAACATGGATCAACGCGCGCTGATCAGGGCCGATTTGGTACCTCGCCCTGTTGGCACGGCGAGACAGTAGACGCGAAGTTCGGCCGCACCAAGCGACCCCTCCACCAGGAGTAGCGCCGTCCACGCCGTCGTTAGGCACGGCCGTTGATCGCTGTTACCGTCCCGGCTCCCCGCTCCTGGCGAATGCCGTCATGCCCAAAGCAGGAACACCCCTGCACCGAAAGAGGAATCATGAGCTACACGCTCCACCGAGGGGACGCCCTCACCGTGCTGAAGACACTCCCCGACGAGTCCGTCAACGCGGTCATCACCGATCCGCCGTACAACTCGGGCGGGCGGACCAGCTCCGAGCGCACCAGCCGCGACGCCCGCACCAAGTACGTGACGTCCGGATCCGCCCACGACCTGAAGACCTTTCCCGGCGAGAACCGCGACCAGCGCTCATACCGCTCTTGGCTCACCGAGCTGCTGACCGAGGCTTACCGTGCGTCCACCGAGCACTCGGTCGCGATGGTCTTCTCCGACTGGCGACAGGAACCCACCACGAGCGACGCCCTGCAGATGGCCGGCTGGACCTGGCAGGGCACGATTCCCTGGATCAAGCCCACCAGCCGACCCCGCAAGGGCGGCTTCAAGCAGTCCGCGGAGTTCATCACCTGGGGCGTCAAGGGCAGCCTCGACAACAGCCGGGCCATCTACCTGCCCGGCCACTTCACCGCGTCCCAGCCCCGCAAGGACCGCGTCCACATCACCCAGAAGCCGCTGGAGATCATGCAGCAGCTCGTCCGGATCTGCCCCGAGAACGGCACCGTCCTCGATCCGTTCACTGGCAGCGGTTCGACCGGCGTCGCCGCCGTGCGGGAGGGGCGGAAGTTCCTGGGCATCGAGTTGTCGCCGCACTACGCCGACATAGCCGAGCGGAGGCTTCGCGCGGAGCTGACCCAGGATCACTACGGTCTAGCAGGACCGGAGACGTGACGTTGAGAGTCATTGCGTCAGGCCGGTGGGCTGGAGAGTGGACAAGGCGGCCAGAGCATTCAGCTTGGCCGCCTTCCGTCCCCGCCGGGCCCATCGACTTCCCGGTGGATCAATGGCGCGGTCTTCTCCCCGGAGAAGAAGGGCGATTCCGGCTGCGCGGTTGTACACGGCACGGCCAGGTGCCTGTCCGCAGCTGGGACTTCGCCTGGTCGTCAGAGGATGTTCCACCGGAGATCGCTGTCGTCGCGACGGAGCCCTTCTACGCGTCGGAGTACCTCGGTCACGATCAACGATCCTGCTGCGGCCCGCTTGGCGTTCGTGGTGATCATTCGTAGCTCTCGTAGATCGCGCAGGACGGTGTACCCGCTCCATGCGGTCACGTCGAACCCGTAGGTGCGGGCGAAGTCCTCGTAGTGGGAGGTGCCGTAGCCGAACCTACGGCAATGGATCTCCACGGTGACGAGGTCCAGTTCGGCCGGGCCGTGGCATGCGGTGTCCCAGTCGCACAGCACCGCGCCTCCTGGGTGGTGGAGTGCGTTCCGATGCTGGGGGTCGCCTTGCAGCAGGCCGGGCGGCAGGGCGAAGCGGACCTTCTCAAGGTCTTGTTCCAGCTGATCCACGCGCTTCGACAGGTAGTCGATGTCGGTGGCCGGCAGGGCGGTGGTGGCATCGAGTGACCGCCTGATGGCCGCGACCGTGTCGAGCGGCCGGACTTCGAAGGGAGGTGGGGGGAGCCGGTGTAATGTGCGGAGAGGTATCGCCAGGTCGGCAGCCGGCACGGGGACGTCGGGCTGCGGCAGGTACTCCCAGAAGGTCACCGTGTGCGCGCCGACGGCGACCGGCTGATCCACCGCCAGTAGTTCGACGGTGGGGAAGCCCAGGTCGGTGAGCCACCGGACCAGTTCCACCGTGCGTCGTACGTTCGCGTAGGGGGTGCCGGCCCGGGCGATCTTGGCGACCGCCCCGGCAGCGGGGAGCCGGAAGACCGCGTTCGTGTGGCCGCGCAGTACCTGCGCGCCGGACGGGTCGAGGCCGACCTGTCGGCATGCGCTCTCCAGGACGTCGGACACTTCGGACTCGGCGAAGCCGCCGATCCGGGCAACCGGAGCACTCATGCCTGTAAGGCTGACGGTCGGATGCCCCTTCTGTCACATCCCACCGGCCGGCAGCGCCAGGATCTCACCGAGCTCGCGCGCCGCCCGTGCCGACCGGGCGTTCTCCGGCAGTATCGCGATGATGTCCTGAGCCCGGGCACCGAGGATTTCAGTCCGGTGCGCGGCAGGCACCATCAGGTAGGTCTGGCCGGCCAGCTGACACGCCTCGGTGATGCTGCGCTCGTGGATCAGGCACATCGCCTCCTCGAGACGCAGCAGTGCCGGATCGATGCCGGTCCGACCCGAGTACAGCGCCAGGGCCTCGGACTGTACGTGGCGTGCGCGGATGGTGTCGCCGAGGTAGGTGTAGGCGCCGGAGAGGTAGAGCAGGAGTCTGCGCAGGGGGAAGGCCCAGGCGTCGTCGGACTCGGATGCATCCTGCCGGGAGCGGTCGAACAGCTCCCGTGCTTCCTTGATCGCTGTACGGGCCGCCTCGGCGTTGCCCTGTCGGGCGTGGGCCCGTGCTGCGGCTGCTGCGGCGAACGCGCCGGTGGACGTGGGGCGGCTGCGGTTGAGGAGTCGCGCCTCGTGGGTGAAGCTCACCGCGCGCTCCAGCGGCCCGTAGTAGTACGGCAGCATGGCGGCCTGAACCCGGACGCGTGCCCGTAACTCCCAGCTGCCGCTGTCGTCGGCCGCGGTGCGCGCGGTGCCGTACCACAGCTGCGCCTGGCCCAGCCGCCCGAGCTTCATCAGCGCGTCGGCGGTCAATGTGGCCAGGACCGCGATCATCTCCGACAGGTGGACCTGCACGTGGGCGGGCTGCCGTTCCGCGGTGAGAAGGCGTACCTCGTCCAGGTCGTGTAGGAGCTGGGCAAGCATCTCCAGCGGCGGGGCGACGACGTAGGCGCGGCGAAGGTCCATCAGCCGTTCGTCCAGGACCTCGAGTCGTCCTGCGCTGACGGTTGTGCTGGCGAGCGTGCTCTCGACTGCCCGGCGGTGGGAGTCCACGAGTGCGTCCACTGCGTCACCGGGGGCGATCGGCGCCGGAGCGTGCGTGGAGCGGACGGAGGCGGATGCCGTGACGGCCGACGAAGGCGCGGGGACGGCGGCCGGCCGAGGGGCGGTGCGGTAGTCACCGGTCATGCCCAGGCCCTGGGCGTCCGTCGCGTACAGCCGGCACAGCAGGTCGATGGTCTGCATGCGAGGTGTACGCCCGGTCTCCCAGGCCCGCAGCTGGTCGATGTCGAGCTTCGGTCGGGACAGCTGCTGCGCATCGCACATCTCGACCAGTTCGTCGACGGCACGTTGAAGGGTCCAGCCACGGGCAAGTCGTTGCCCCCGGAGCGGGCTCACACCGCAGCAGTCGACGATCGCAGCCACGATTGCCGTCGTCGCCCAGCCGCTTGCCACGCCAGTGGCTCGGATCTGTGCGGAACAGGATGGCTTGTGCGCCATGAGACACCTCCCTGACGACTGCGCGGTCCATCAGCTTAGTAACCGATGTTGCTGATGGTTAGCCAATAACAGCAATTAGTTACTGATTTGCGCGGACGGAACCGTGATTTCAGTAACTGATGTGCGCCATCAGCAACTTGCTCCCGTTGTGGCGCCAGTAGCCGTCGGCGAGTCTTTCCGGCACGAGGCAACCACCAGGAGCGCCTCGGCGCACAGCCCCAGGAACCCTGTCCCGCGCACGGCCTCGGAGGTACACGCCATGCCCACCGCCATCCCTGATGCTCTTGCCGGACGCCAGGCAGCCGGTCGGACATCGGCCCGCGAAGGCCAGGCGTCGCGGGTCTGGGCGAAGGAGTTCACCGCCGACCATGGCTCCGTCAGGCTGGCACGAAACGGTGTCCACGTCGAGCTGGTGGCGTGGGGATGGGCGCGGGAGCGCGCTGACGACGTGGCGTTGATCTGCTCCGAACTGGTGACGAACGCCATCAGGCACGCCTGCCGACCGGGGGATTCGGTTCTCGTGCGGCTCCAGGAGAGCGCGGGCGGCTGCCGTCTCGAGGTCCGAGACAGCCGCAGCGATCTGATGCCCGCCACCCGGCCCGCCGGCGTTCGCCAGCACGGCCACGGGCTGCGGCTCGTGGCAGCGGTCTCGGAGGACTGGGGCGTGGCGAGAGGGAAGGGAGCAAAGGTGGTGTGGGCCAGGGTCCTGCAGAGCTCTGCAGACGAGAACCCGGGGGAGGCAGCATGAGAAGCCTGCTGCGTCGCGCCCTCGGGCTGGACGAGGGGGTACGGCGGGCCCCGGCGGTGAAGCGCCCACCGAGCCGCAATGAGGCCGCCGACCGAGCCCCCCAGCCCCGGGCGGCCCACCGGGCCGCCGGCGCGTTCGGCCAAGGCCCGAGTGCTGCACTTCGGGAGACGTTCTGGTGCAGTGCTGTCGCCTACCCGCACAGCGGCGGCCGGCCGGTCCTGTTCGGCGCGTGCCCCACCCGGGATGCCCGGAGGTCCGTGCGGTGGCTGCAGATGCGGGTCGAGCAGTTGGCCGACCAGCTGAACATCGCCCACGCGCGGCCGGGACGGGCCTGGGCACAGGACGAGTCGGCGGCCGAGGTGGCGATGGCGGCTCTGGTGTGGGGGGAGTCGTACACGGTGACGCTGGTGGACGACGACGCGGTGTATGTCTTCACCGCGCAGCCGAACACCGGCGGCGAGCCGCTGCTGCCGGGCCGGGAGGCGTCATGGCCGATCTGATGGTCGGCGGTGGGGGAGCAGGAGCGCCTCGCGGGCTGGTGGCTGGTGATGCCCTGGGCGGGTTCCTGACTGCGGTGGCCGACCGGCTCGGCGGCGCTCCTGTGCGGTTCGACCGGCTGCCGACCGGACCGCTGCGGGGCGTCTGCGGACGGCTGACTCTGGACGACGGCCGAGCGGTGCACGTCACGGCCGCGGGCTGGAACAGTCCGGGGATCACCGAGCTGCGCCGGGAGGTGCTGATCTCCGATCGGATCGCCGCGGTCGGGCCTGCGCTGCTCTGCGCAGTTCGGGAAGTTGAGTCGTGCGTGCTGGTGCACGAGCTGGTGTCGGGCCGGTCCGTCAGCTTGGTGCCCGGTTCGCCCGACCTCGCCCCCGTGGGGGATTTCCTGCTGCGATCGGCGAAGGCCCTGGCGGGCGATCCGGTCGGCCAGGTCGGGGTGCTGGGGGATGCGCTTCGGTTCTGGCCATCGTGGGAGAGGTTCGCGGGATCGGCGTGGAGCCGAGCTGTGCTGGACCCACGCGAGGCCCGTGTGCTCCAGCGGCTTACCGCCCTGGACGGCAGAGCCCAGCGGCTCGGTGGCCCGGCCGTCGTCCACGGCAGCCTGCACCCGGGCAACCTGCTGATCACTCCCGATGGCGGAGTCACGGCGGTGGGGTGGCGCCGGGCCCGGTTCGGCCCGGCGTGGGCGGACGCAGCTCTCCTCGTCCCGCACCTGGTCGAAGCGGGCCGCGATCCGGCCGGTGCTGAAGCGTGGGCCCGTCAGTACGCGGGGCTCGACCAGGCTGACGAGGACGACCTCACCGCACTGGCCGTGGCCCTGGCCGGCCGGGTGTGGTGGCGCGACCACGGTCCCACAAACCCATACGGATTCCCGTGGAGGGTCGGCCGAGATGCCGCCCTCAGGTGGATGCGGTTCCGCCTCGCCTGCCATTCCTGAGACCCGTCCGACCGCACCTGCCGCCGGACGTATCCCGATGATCAAGGAGCTGTGATGCCCATGCCCGAGGACGTCCAACCGTCCCCCTCCGCCGAGACGCTTCGCGCGGCCATGGTCGAGAAGCTGCGCGAACAGGGGGCGATCCGCACCAGGGAGGTCGAACGCGCCTTCCGGACCGTGCCCCGGCACATCTTCGCCCCGGAAGCCTCGCTGGAGGAGGCGTACGCCCTGCGCGCGGTCGTCACCAAGCGCGACGAGCACGGCATCGCGACCAGCTCCGTTTCCGATCCGCACATCCAGGCCGTCATGCTGGAACAGGCCCGACTGCGGATCGGCCAGAAGGTCCTCGAACTCGGCTCCGGCGGTTACAAGGCCGCACTGATGGCCGAACTGGTTGGCGCGGACGGCACGGTCGTCACCGTCGACATCGACCCTTTTGTCACCGACCGCGCCAGCCGCTTCCTCCAACAGGCCGGGTACTGGCGCGTCGTCGTGCGCCACGGCGACGCCGAGAACGGCGCGAAGGAGGACGGCCCCTACGACCACGTCATGGTCACCTTCGGCGCCTGGGACATCCCACCGGCGTGGACGCAGCAACTGGCCGACGGCGGAATCCTGACCGTGCCGCTGCGCATCAACGGCCTGACCCGCTCCATCGCCTTCCAGCGTGAGAGCGACCGCCTGGTCAGCCGGTCCTCGGCGGTGTGCGGATTCGTTGCCGCCCAGGGCGCCGGTGCGCACGAGGAGCGGCTGCTGCTCCTGCGTGGCAAGGAGGTGGGGCTGCGCTTCGACGACGGCCTGGTGGCCGATCCGGGACCGCTGGCGGGCGTGCTCGACACCTCGCGGGCGGAGACGTGGTCGGCAGTGGAGGTGGGACGGGACGAACCGTTCGACCTGCTGCCGTTCTGGCTGGCCACCACAACACCGACCGGCTTCTGCCTCCTGTCGGTCGACCCGGACCTGGACACCGGTGCGGTCCAACCGTCTAACCGCATGGCCTGCCCGACCGTCATCGACGGCGACAGCCTCGCCCACCTCGCCCTGCGCAAGATCTCCGACGACCGGTGGGAGTTCGGCGCCCACGGCTACGGACCCCGTGCGACCGCCCTTGCGGAACGCCTCGCCGAGCAGGTGAAGACCTGGGACCACGCCCACCGGCACGGCCCCGGCCCGCGCATCACCGTCTCCCCGGCGGGCACCCCCGACGACCAACTCCCGCCCGGGACAGTCATCGACAAGGCGCACACACGCCTCACCGTCTCCTGGGCCTGACCGGGTCCAGGCGTTCCAACCCTCCTGTCCCTTCGAAAGGGGAGTTCCATGACCCACAGCGTTGACGGCACCACCGCCGCACAGGGCGACTTCGACCTCGACGTCCACGTGGTGGTCGAGGCCGGCGAGCCGGTCAAGGGCTTGCTCCGCAGCACCGACGACGGCTGCGGTTCCTCCTGCTCCGGCAGCGCCTGCGTGAGCTACATCTCCAACCCGTCCTGACCCCACCCGGGCACCGGTCCCGAGGTGCCCAGCCGCCGCCGACCCGCAGTTGCAGCAGGCCGGCGGCGGCCACCTCCCACCCCTATCGACCTCCAGCAGGAGCCGAGATGAGCACACGGCACAGCCGGCCGCTGTACGGGCACCGCGGTGTGGCGATGATCCGCGCGACGACCCACGACCCGGCGACCACCCGGCTTCCGCAGCTCCAGCCGGCCGACGGCGACGCGGCGGCATGGCTGCGCGAGGTCTGGCAGAACACTGAACTGCGGACGGCAATCACGCTGGCCAGCCCGGACCTGGCCCGCCGCCTCGACCAGGTGCAGACCGGCGAGGAGACATCGAGCAGGCAGGCACGCCGTACGGTGCTGTCGCTGACCGCCTACCTGCTGCGCTGGGAACGCCGGGCCACCCCGTTCGGGCTCTTCGCCGGCATCGCGACCGCCGAGCTCGGCAGGCAGACCTCAGTGCACTGGGGCCAGAACCACCGCCCGGTCGTGCGCGCAAACTCCGGCTGGCTCGCCCGTATCGTCGCCGACCTCGAACGCCATACAGAGCTGCTGGCACGCCTGCCCGTACGGGCGAACCCCGACGCCTTCCTCCGCGGGGACCGCCTCGTCGTCCCCGGCCAGGCCCCCGATCACGAGCCCGAGGACTTCGCACCAATCGAAGTGACGATCCGCCACACCGACCCCGTCCAGACGGCGATGGCGGCGGCCGCCAAGCCCGTGGCCTTCCACGACCTCGTCGAGCACCTCTGCGCGAGCTACCCCGAGCGTGCGCAGGTCGCCGGACTTCTTGCCGAACTCGTCCACCGCGGTGCCCTGCTGACCAGCCTGCGCCCGCCGATGACCTCCACCGACCCGCTCGGCCACGTCCTCGGCGAGCTCGACAACCACGGCACCCCTCCCACCCGTGCAACCACCGAGCGCCGACTGCGATCCCTGCACACCGCGATGCTCGCCGTCGACAACCCCGCTGGCCTCGAACCGCTGCTCCGAAGCGAACCGGGCGCACTCATGACCGACGTCCGGCTGGACTGCGCCGTGACCGTACCGGCACAGGTCGCCGACGAGGCCGCCGCCACTGCCTCCGCCCTGCTGCGCCTGACCCCGGACCCGTTCGGCGCCCCGCACTGGAAGGCGTGGCACCACCGGTTCCTCGACCGGTACGGGATCGGCGCCGCCGTCCCGGTCCGCGACCTCGTCCAGTCCGGCACCGGCCTGGGACTGCCCGCCGGCTTCCTCGGCTCACCCTACCGGCGTACCCCGCAGACCCTGACCAACCGGGACGAGACACTGCTCGCCTGGGTCCAGCGCGCCGCACTGCGAGGGGACCGCGAGATCGTCCTCACCGAGGAATTGATCGATGCCCTGGAAGTGGGCGACTTCACCGAGGCCGTGCCGCCGCCGCGGGCCGAGATTGCCGTCCAGGTGCACGCCGCCAGCCGCGAGGACTTGGACCGCGGGCACTTTCGGCTGACGGTAACCGGTACGCCCCGGACCGGGGCCTCCATGGCCGGCCGCTTCCTCGACGTCCTCACCGACCCCGGCCGCACCCGTCTGGCCGAGGTGTACGCGCAGCTTCCGACCTCCCGCCCCGGGGCTCTGCCGGCCCAGCTGGTCTTCCCGCCCCGGCGGCGCGCCGCCGAGAACGTCGCCCGCACCCCGCAGATCCTCCCGCACCTCATCCACCTGTCCGGCCACCACACTGCAGACTCCGGGACCCTGGCCCTCGACGACCTGGCGGTCACCGCCGACGCCGGCAGCCTTCACCTGATCCAGCTGTCCACCGGCCGACCGGTCGAACCGGTCGTCCTGCACGCGCTGGAGGCCCGCGTCCAGACACCGCCGCTGGCCCGCTTCCTCGCCGAGATCGCGGGCGCGCGCTCCGCCGTGTTCGGCGCCTTCCACTGGGGAGCCACCGCCCGCCTTCCCTACCTGCCGCGGCTGCGCCACGGACGCACGATCCTCGCCCCGGCCCGCTGGCTGCTCGATGCCGCGGACTTGCCGACCGGCGCCTCGGCGGCCGAGTGGGACGAGAACCTGGCCGCCTGGCGGAAGCAAACCGGCTGCCCGGCCGACGTGCTTCTTACCGAGGGCGAACTCAGGCTCCCGCTCGACCTCGACCACGATCTCCACCGCGCGATCCTCCGGGCCCGCCTCGACAAGGCCCAACAGATCGAACTACGCGAGGCAGCACCGCCCGACTCCGACGGCTGGCTCGGCCGCGCCCACGAACTGCTCATCCCCCTCGTCCGACTCACACCACCAGCACAGAGGACTCCCACCGTGACGCTCCTGCGGCCGGCAGACCCGGACGCCGCCCACCTACCCGGGAACTCACCATGGCTGTCCGCCCAGCTGCACGGCCACCCCGACCACCAGGACGAGATCCTCACCGGCCACCTGCCCCGCCTCCTCGCCACCTGGCGCCAGCCACCCCAGTGGTGGTTCCGCCGCTACCGGGACCTGACCCGCCCCGACATCGACCAACACCTGCGACTCCACATCCGCCTCACCCGCCCGACCCACTACACCGCGGCTGCGACCAGACTCGCCGACTGGGCCGCCGAACTCCGCAGCCTCGGCCTGCTCACCCACCTCCAATTGGCCACCTACCAACCGGAAACCGGCAGATACGGACACGGCGCGGCGATGACGGCCGCCGAGCACGCAGTCGCAGCGGACTCCGTCGTCGCCCTGGCCCAGATCGCCGCCATCGCCCGCACCGACCTGCCCGTTGAGTCGGTCACCGCAGCCAGCCTCGTGGACCTGGCCGTCGCCTTCACCGGCCACACCGAGACGGGCCTGCGCTGGCTCGTCGACCACCTGCCGCACGACCCGGTACGCACCGACCCGACCACGCGCGCTGCTGCCATCCGCCTCACCGACCCCCAGCGCGGCCCGGCCCGGCTCGCGGCCCTGCCCGGCGGCGACGGCATCGCCCACGCCTGGGACCGCCGCCGAACCGCCCTGGCCACCTACCGCGACCGGCTCGCCGATCAGCGCGACCCGCTCACCGTCCTGCGCTCCCTGCTCCACCTCCACCACGTCCGCGTTCTCGGCGTCGACCCCGACCGCGAACGCATCACCACCCACCTGGCCCGCACCGCCGCCCTGCGCTGGGCCACCGCGCCCGCCGGAGCAACCCGATGACCGCCACACCCACCGGGCAGTCGCTGGCCAAAGGCGCAGCCGGGATCGCCCTGCTGCACATCGAACGTGCCCGTACCGGCATCGCCGACTGGGACACCGCACACCACTGGCTGACCGACGCCGCCACGGGCAACGTCAACGCCGGCGACGGTACCGGACTGTTCTACGGCGCCACCTCTCTCGCCTTCGCCCTCGAAGCCGCCGGCCCCGGCCGCTACGAGCGACCCCGTGCCCATCTGCTCGCCCACACCGAGGCACTCGCCCACCGCCGCCTGGACCGCGCCGAAGTCCGTCTCCGCCGCCGGGAATTACCCGGGCTGGAAGAGTTCGACCTGATCTACGGGCTCACCGGCATCGGCGCCCACCTCTTGCGCGCAGCACCAGGAAGCGACGCGCTCGGCCGAACTCTCGCCCACCTCGTCCGCCTCACCGAACCGCTGCGCCTCGACGGGCAGCACGTCCCCGGCTGGTGGACCGGCCACGACCCACACTTCCGCCAGCCCCCGGCTTTTCCCAACGGCCATGCCAACCTCGGCATGGCCCACGGCATCACCGGGCCACTCGCCCTTCTCGCCCTCTCCCTGCGTGACGGGGTGGAGGTCCACGGCCACCGCGACGCCATCGGCCGGATCTGCGCATGGCTTGACGACTGGCAGCAGGACACCGATGGGATCCCCTGGTGGCCACAATGGATCAACTTCGAGGAAGTCCGTTCGCGGCGCATCGCCCACCGCGGCCCCTTCCGGCCCTCCTGGTGCTACGGCACACCGGGCATCGCCCGCGCCCAACAACTCGCCGCCCTCGCCACCGGCGATATCCACCGCCAGCACCTCGCCGAAAACGCGATCGCCGCATGCCTGTCCGACACCGACCAACTCGACCAGCTCACCGACAGCAGCCTCTGCCACGGCTGGGCCGGCCTCTTCCAGACCGTATGGCGAGCATCCCAAGACGCCACTGAATCGCCGCTCGCCATGCGGCTGCCACACCTTCGCGACGTGCTCATCCAGCAGGAGCGGTCGTTCGGAGACGACGGGCCTGGCTACCTCGAGGGCCACGCAGGCCTGCTGCTCGCCCTGCACACCGCCCACCACAGCTCCCCACAGTCCGGGTGGGACACGAGTCTGCTCCTGGCCTGACCACTGCCAGCCCTCGCATGGAGACCCATGACCACAATAACGACCACCACGGCGATCCTCGCCCACCTCGCCGGCACACCGCTGGACCGGGCAGCCGCCGATATTGGAACCACAACGGACGAACTCGGCCTTGCAGTGGCGCTGTTCACCGCCGCGGGCTTCGGCGCCATCGAGAGAGCACAGCGACGGGAAGGCCACCACCAGGTGCTCATCCGCTTCGCAGACTGGGGCACCGCCGAACACGTAGCTGCCACCCGGATCGCACCGCGACTACGCGACGCTGCATCGGAGGGCCTGCTCACCAGCTGGTGGTTCATCCGCAAGTGGCCCTGCTGGCGCCTGCGTTACCAACCGGCGCAGACTGCCGATACCTATGAGGTGCAGGCCCTGATGATGGACAGCCTCAGCCAACTGCGAGGCGACGGCTTGGTCGAGTATTGGACTCCCACCATCTATGAACCCGAGACCTGTGCCTTCGGCGGCCCGGACGGTATGGCTTCCGCCCATCGGCTGTTCCACAGCGACAGCGACCAAATCCTGACCCACTCCACCGGCGCATGGCCGATCGGCCGCCGAGAGCTTTCCGTCCTGCTCTGCAGCACTATGTTCCGATCCGCCGGCCTCGACTGGTTCGAACAGGGCGACGTTTGGCACCGGGTCGAACAAATGCGCCCATTACCGCCCGAGGTCCCGACCGATCGGGTGAGCGGCATGCGGGACGCGCTGAAAGTGCTCATGTTCGCAGCCACCGAACCAGACTCAATCCTCCTCACCCCTAGGGGGAGACTTGCCGCGTTTCCCCAGTGGTTCGAGGCCTTCGCCCGGGCCGGGACCGCACTCGGCGATGCAGCAGGCCGTGGAACCCTTTTCCGTGGCCTGCGCGCCGTCCTCGCCCACCATGTGATCTTCCACGCCAACCGGGTTGGCCTGTCCGCTGATACCCAAGCCATCCTCGCCCGAGCTGCTAGAGAGGCCGCCATGGACCGTTAACGGGTCTGTACGGTGACCGGTGTATCTCCCGATCAAGGAAGAGCACCTGATGAGCGACGTGATCGGGAGATACACCGGTCACCGTACAGACCCGCTTTGGCTGCTCGTCGCGCGCTATTGAAGGCCGCTGCCCTCTGCCGCTGGAGCACAAGCAAGGGCGGCCGCAGGGCAGGGGCGGAACCCCAGAGGCTTTGGCGTCCCGTGTCGGTTCTTTCTTCCCCACCTACTGCACGTGGAGTGTGTAGGTGACGTCCACTGACTTCGCTACCGCACGACCCATGATCTTCAATGTGTGGGTGCCCTGGCTGAGCGGCGGGAGCTGTATCCACAAGCCGCACGCCTGGGTGGAGAGGGGGGTTTCGCTGGTGACTGGGTTGCCCGGGGCGCCCGCGATCTTGATGTCGACCGCTCCAAGGCGTTCGGCTTCCTTCATGGTTCCGTCCAAGACCGCGGTGCCAAGAGCGGCGGCCATGAACTGGTCGCACGCTTGACGGGTTCCGAGGTGGTTGACGATGGGGAAGGCCAGGTGGGCGTTGGTGGGGACGGTGCATTCACGCGTCACGGGTGTGGGTGTGGCAGTGTCTGCGAGGAACCACGTGGCACCCGACTGCCCCGACGCACAGTGTCGGCCGTCGCTGTCTGCCACGGGATCGGTCTCCGGATTGCTCGAAGCGACCCAGTTCCACCACCTGCCCTGAAGGTCCGCCGCAGTCAAGGGTGCTGCCGCCTCCGGCGTGCTGGTTGCGGAGGAGGCACCGCCGGACGGCGAGGCCGTGGCGACCTGCTGGGCCATGGGCGAGGAGGGAGACGACGAGGGTGCAGCGTTCTGCTGGGAGCTCGTGCACGCGGCTGTAGTGAGTGCGGCGGCGAGTACGAGCTGGCCCGCTCGGGTTCTGGTGATCACAGGTCGCAGGCTAGGGCACCCGATGCTGACATGTCAGCGGTTTGACGGAGGGCCGGGTGATGGGAGGAGGGGTCTGCGGGTGGGGTTTCGGGTGATGTCTGTGGCCCGCTTCTCTGGAGGAACGGGCCACAGACATGGGTGTCGGGTCAGCTGGCGGCGAGCGAGCTGACCTGTTCCGCGGTGAGGGCGTAGGGGTAGGTGCGGACGTCGCTGACGGCTCCGTCGACCTGGTTGTCGGCGGGGTGGTTGGCTGTGGCTGCGGCGCCGATGGTGAGCGGGCCGTTTGCGGCCCAGGGTGTCGGGTTGGTCGTGGATCCCGCGTACGTGCCGTTGACGTAGAGCGTCATGACGTGGGTGGTGACGTCGTAGGTGCCGACCAGGTGCGTCCATGTGCCCGGGGCGGCGGGGCCGGATGCGCGAGCTGCGTAGTAGGCGGCGGGCGGGATCTTGTCGGCGGAGGGCGCGACGAAGGCCCAGGTGCCGAAGGCCGGCGAGTACTGGAGGTAGAAGGCTCCTCGGTCGTTGCCGTTCTGCGTCACGAAGGTCTGGTAGCCAGCGGCAGTGTTGATCTTGACCCAGGCGGAGACGGAGTAGCTCTGGCTGGTGTCGACCGCCGAAGTGGTGGTCTTGAGGTAGGTGTTGTTCAGGGTCAGGGCGCTGTTGGGGCGGCTTGCGTGGTCGGCGGTCCAGGTCGTGTTGCCTGTGGCGGTGGCGGGGTTGTCGCCGGTGCTGTCGGTGGTGTTTCCGGCCAGGCGCCACTGGTCTGCTGCCGCGCTGGTGCTGCCGGCGGTGATCGGAGTTCCGAGGGCGTTCACGTGCCGGTTGCTGCCGGTGCCGGGCCAGAGCTTGATTGCGTTGTCCGTGCCGACGGTCCACAGGTCGGCCAGGCCGTCGCCGTTGAGGTCGCCGTCAGATCCGAGGACAGGGTAGGTGGCGGCCGGTGCGGTGCCGATGTTTGTGTCGGTGGCCAGTGCCGTGACAGTGGGGTAGGTCCCGGCGGGTGTGCCGAATTCGTCGACCGCTGTCGCTGTGCCGAGGCTGAGGGTGTAGGCGTGGATGCTTCCGTTAGCCCGGTCACGGGCCCACAGGCCGGGGCGTCCTTGCGCAGACCAGTCTCCGGGCGAGATCAGGTCCATGGTGAACCATCCAGTGGCTGCCACCTTGACCGGGGGGCCGAACAGGCTCTCCCCGACGGCGGGGTAGTACCAGAGTGCGGCGTCGTTCGAGCCCGTCGTCTCGACGGTGAACAGGCCCGTCTTGTTGAGGAACTTCTTGGCGGTGTCGAGATTGGTGGTGGTCGGGTCTCCGAGCGCGGCGATCTGGCGTGTGGCGGACCAGTCGGTGGAGTAGTTCGTGCAGCTGGTGTTGAGGGAGTAGGTCGTTTCGCAGGACGGTTTGTCGATGGGGACCGAGGTGTCGAAGGCGCCGGTCACGCCGCTGTTGTTGGGGTTTTTGAAGGCGTAGAGGCTGGGGGATGCGGTCTTGTGGACGAGGAGGTCGTCGACGCCGGTTCCGCCGCGCAGGCTGCCCCGGTGTGTCTTCTGGTAGAGGGCCCAGGAGTCCTTGTCGGGCGAGTTGGAGGGCTTGGCGGCGAGGGTGACCGCGGCGGACGAGGCCTGGGGGTTGCCGGGCACCGGGTAGGCGCGCAGGTTACCGGCGGTGTCGGGGGTGACGATGTCGGGTGCGCTGTCGCCGGTGATGTCACCGAAGGAGGGTGCTTGGCTGCTTGCGTTCCACGGGACGTAGAAGGCGTAGGGGGCCACGGGCGACAGGTTGCCGGCGTTGTCCTGGGCCTGGAGGTAGAGGATCTGAGTGCCCCAGCGCGTCGGGGTGATTCCGGTGATCTGGTTGCTGGGCATGTTGGTTCCGCATTGCCAGGAGGCGCCGTTGAACTGCGGGTCCCAGCTCCAGCGGAGGCATGCGAGGCCGGAGGTGTTCAGGCCGCTGGGGTTGGGGTCGGTGGCCTTGAACGGGATGGAGCCGGTCTGTCCCGCGTAGATCTTCGGTGTCTGTCCGTTTCCTGCAGGCGGGAACTGCGTTGTGGTGTCGCTGACGGTGGGGT
Source organism: Kitasatospora sp. NPDC051914 (assembly GCF_040680995.1). Taxonomy (NCBI): domain Bacteria; kingdom Bacillati; phylum Actinomycetota; class Actinomycetes; order Kitasatosporales; family Streptomycetaceae; genus Kitasatospora; species Kitasatospora sp. NPDC051914. The sequence continues at coordinate 15,262 of NZ_JBFAXX010000031.1, read as the reverse complement.
CGAAGGCGAGGGTGGGCGGGGTGAGGTCGACCCGGAAGTGGCAGATCGGTGTGGCTCCGGACCAGGGCACGCCGGGAAGTTGGTCGCTGGCCATGATGCTGAAGCCGTAGGAGTGGCCGTCCTTGATGGCTCCGGTGGCGACCGTGAAGGGGGCGTTGCTGCCGGACGCGACCAGTGGTGAGTAGCCCGAGGACACGTCGGGAGCACCGGGGAGGTTGTAGTCCCAGATGTGGGCCCACGTGTAGAGCTGTGCCTGCGTCGGGCTCGAGACGGTGGCGTTCAGCGTGACGGCGCTGGCCTGGTCGCTGCCGGCGCCGAGCCATGCCCAGGACGCTGTGCCGCTGTTGTCGCAGGCTTGGTAGGTCGTCGACGGTGTGACGGTCTTGGGGGCCGGGTTGACGTGGGGGTTGGTCGGCAGGTTGGGGGCCCGGTCGTATTCGACGTAGAGGGAGGGCTGGTAGGTGAAGCGCTTGAAGCCGTTCTGGTTGCCCTCGTCGCCGTACAGTCCGAACGTCAGTGTGTCGTGGTCACCACCGTATTGCTGGAGGGTGCCGGTGATGGTGTAGCTGAACGGCACGTTGCCGTAGCAGCTTCCGTGTCCCGAACCGCCGACCCATTGGCGGCCCAGTGAGCCGCCGATGCTCCCCGGTTTGTTGCCCCAGTTCACTCCGTCGTAGATGCCGCCGGTGAGGTACAGGTCCAGCGGATAGGTGTTGGTGCAGGACCAGTCCGCGGAGACGTACTCCTGCAGGTTCATGGTCGCGTAGTGGAACACGGCGCCCCGCAGGGAGCGGGTGTCGAATTGGTAGTAGGTCCGGTAGACGGAGGACGGCGAGCAACTGCCTCCTGCTGCGTAGTAGCCGCACAGGCCGGCGCCAGGGTGTTCGGAGTCGGCGCTGCCGGTCCGGTTCCAGTTGTTGGCGGTGGGCTGGGCCGACTGGACCCAGGTCCAGGCGTTTGCGGACGTTGTCGAGGGGATCCACGCGGGGTCGATGAAGTAGGGCGCGGTTCCGGTGGACAGGAGGTTCTGGTCCGGCGCGAGATCGATGCCGTCGGTGTCGGCGGCGACCGGCATGGGGGCGATCTTCGAGTACGCCCCCGGTCCGTCGGCGGTTCCGGTGGGCGGCGCCTTGTCGGTTGGGGTGGTCTCGGTCTCGGCGCTCAACGCTCTGGCCTGGGAGGCGTCCTTCCCGGCTGGGGCAGCGCCGGTTGTGCTGTCCCACATGCGGGGGGCGGGGGCCGTCCACCGGGGCTTGCCGTCAGCGGCTTGGGCGCTCAGGTTCCCGCCGGCGTCGGCTTTGACGGCGATTCCCTCTCCTTCGGTGTCGAAGTGGAGGGTCTTCAGGGCGCTGTTGGCAGCGGCGGCCTGTGTCTTGACGATCAGGACGGTGGTCACGCCGCCGAACTTGGTGGCTGTGACCTTGAGGTCGATGTCGGGAAGGACGTTCGGGTAGAGGACGCTGGGGCCGGTGACTGTCGGGGCGGGGAGGGCGAAGGGCAGGGACAGCGAGAGCTTCTTGCCGTCGCTGCTGGTCATGGTGGCGAAAGACCCCCCGCCTCCCTTGGAGAGCACCAGCGGGTTGGCGGAAGCCTTCGGGGAGAAGCTTCCGTCGCCGTTACGCGCCAGGTCGGCGTCCAGCGTCTGCCAGGTTCCGGTGGCCTTGGTGCGCTGCTGGTCGGGGTGGGTGGTCAGGGCCAGGTGGCCCTGTGGCGTGGCCGTGGTCTCGCTGTACTCGGTGGTCAGTGAGGGGATCGGCACGCGCTGCCCGGTGGATTTAGCCTGCGCCAGGGCCTGAGAGATGTCGTCGGCCGGAGGCTGTTCCTGCGAGTGGCGCGAGTCAGCGGCCGTGACTTCCTCGGCCGTCGGCAATGGCGCGGCGCCGGCGGGCACGGCGGGACTGGCAAGGGAGGCGAGGAACGCCATGGCTGCGGCGGCCAGCAGGAAACGTGGAGGCGCAGCGCCGCGACGACGCGAACTGGTCAAGTGGTTGCTCCCAACAGGGCGGAGGTGCCTCGGCTGTTTTCGCGCAGAGGTCGCCCTCACGCTTCCGTTCTTTCGCGCCAGTGGGCAACCGCTTTGGGCCTTGGTCGATCCGTTTTTGGACCTGTCGTGAAGTTTGTGCTCGATGTGAGATGACTCACCCTTACGGGTTTCTCAAATTACTGAACATCCGTCAAGTCACGTCAGTACGCTCCCGGCTGACCTGCGTCGAGATCGTCCGAGCTGGGCGGACACGCCCGGCCATCTGGGGGTTTGTCAGTGCTTTTGCCCTGGAACGCGCAGCGTTCCCGAACTATGCCCATGCTGAGCAGAAGGATCGCCGGAGCAGCTGCTGCGGGTCTGCTCGCGTCACTACTGGCACCGGTGTCAGTGGCCGCGGCAGCTGGTCCCGACTACACACGCAAGTGGTCACCACCCACCACACCGCTGCCCAAGACCGTCTCCATCAAGGGCGCGACGCCGGCCGGATTGGAGGCTGCCAAACCCAAGTTGCCGGTCCCGCCTGCTTGGCAGCCGCCGAGTGCGCCGCGAGAGGTCTCGGGCGAGTCGTCGGTACGGCTGGTCCAGGCGCCCAAGGAGTTCGGCTCCCGTGCGGCGGGCAGCGCCCCGGCTGCCGGCGCAGAGTCCCATGCCTCTGGCCTCCCGGTGTCGCTCGCGCCTCTGGCCGGCTCCGCCGCCGGCGGCAAGAACGTCAAGATCAAGGTCTCGTCCGCACCCAAGAGCGCGAACTCTGTCGGCCCGCTGATCTCCCTCTCCCCCACCAGTGCAGGCGGCGGGGACGGAGCGGTCCGCGTGGCCGTCGAGGTGGACAAGCTCGGTGTCGGGTTCGGCGCCAACTGGGCCGAGCGCTCCCGGCTCGTCCAGCTCCCTGCGTGCTCCCTGACGACCCCGCAAGTCGATGGGTGCTTGAAGCAGACATCCCTCGTCTCGCACTTCGACCCCAAGTCGCGGAAGCTGACTGCTGATGTCGTCCTTCCGGCTGCAAACGCAGCCGAGGGCACAGACGTTCGCGCGCTCAGCAGCCCCACCGGGGGCGTGGTGCTGAGTCCAGTGTCGCAGGCCTCCAGCGGAGCCGGCACCTACGCGGCGTCGTCTCTTAACCCCTCCGCGGCCTGGGCCGCTGGCAGCAATTCTGGAGCCTTCACCTACTCCTACGCCCTCCAGTCGCCGCCCACGCTGGGCGGGGCGACTCCTCAGGTCGCGTTCTCCTACGATTCGTCGTCCGTCGACGGCAAGACGTCCTCGACGAACGCCCAGGCGTCGTGGATCGGCGACGGGTGGAGCTATGCGCCCGGCTTCGTGGAGCGCTCCTACAAGCCGTGCCTGAAGGCTGGAATCACCGGGTCGGGTGACGAGTGCTGGGCAGGGGCCAACCTGACACTGGCACTGGCGGGTCACTCCGGCCAGCTGGTCCCCCACGACGCCTCCTGCCAGAGCGGTGCGCCCGCGGCGATGGAACAGTCGAGCTGTACGTGGAGGCTCCAGGGCGACGACGGCACCAAGGTCGAGTTCCTGACCGGTGCGACCAACGACACGTGGAACGGGTCGTACATCAAGGTCACTGACACCGGTGGCACCGTCTACTACTTCGGCCTCAACCACCTCCCCGACGCGGCGGGCAACCCCACGGCCAAGGGGCCGGCCGCCAACTCCGCCTGGGCCGTGCCGGTGTACTCGCCCAACAGCGGCGATCCCTGCTACGACGCTGCCAAGGGCAAGGCGTCGTGGTGCCAGGCCGGATGGCGGTGGAACCTCGACCACGTCGTCGACCCGCACGGAAACCTGACCACCTACAGCTACACCCAGGAAACCAACTACTACGCGCGCGGCGGCGGACAGAACAACGGAACCGGAACGAACACCGCCTACACCCGCTCCGGCTACCTGAGCACCATCGCCTACGGCCAGCAGCTCGGCGACCAGATCGCCGCCAACGGCACCGCCAAGTCCGCCGCGAAGATCGCCTTCAACCCCGCCGAGCGGTGCACCACCTCGCCGACCGCGTGCGCCCCCGCGCAGCGGACCAAGGCCAACGCCGCGAACTGGCCCGACGTCCCGCTCGACCAGAACTGCGACCAGAGCGGCAGCTGCACCAATTACAGCCCGACGTTCTGGACCACGAAGTGGCTAGAGTCCGTCACGACCCAGGTCCTGGTGTCCGGCGGCTACCAGGATGTCGACCTGTACGAGCTCGACCATCGCTTCGTGAAAATCCAGAACAGCACGGAGAGCACCCAGGTGCCCTGGCTGGGGTCCGTCAAGCGCACCGGCAAGGACATCCAGGCCTCGAGCACTCAGCTGCCCCTTCCGGCGGTGTCCTTCACCGAAGCTCTGCTGCCGAACAGGGTCGACGGAACCGACCTCGTTCCCTCGCGGCCCGCGTTCAACCGGCCCCGCATCCAGCTCATCACGACGGAGACGGGTGCCAGCATCGGGGTGGACTACTGGCCGGCGGACTGCTCCCGCGTGAGCGGGTCCATGCCGGCCTCGGCGGACACCGACACCCGGTCGTGCTTCAACGTCAAATGGCATCCGCCGACCGAACAGCCGAACGCCGACCCCATCGACGACTGGTTCCAGAAGTACCCGGTCAAAACCGTCACGACGAACCCGGGCACACCCGGGTCGGTGCCGACGACCGCCACCTACACCTACGGCAAAGCCGCATGGCACCGCAACGACTCACCGTTCACGGACACCAAGGACCGCACGTGGGACCAGTTCCGCGGCTACGCCAGTGTCACCAGCGTGACGGGCAACGGCGCTGACGGGCCCAAGTCCCAGAGCACCATCTCCTACTACCAGGGGATGAACGGCGACATCACCAGCAGCGGCACCCGCAGTGCCACAGTGGCGGGCGCCAAGAGCGGGAACGTCGCCGACGAGGACTGGCTGTACGGCCAGACCCTGGAGACCGACACGTACGACCAGGCCGGGGGCTCCATCGTCTCCTACTCCGTCTCGACGTCCTCTGGGCCCGTCCCCACGGCCACCCACGCCATCCCGGGCCTTCCGGCGCTGACCGCCCGGTATTCCGGCACCACCATGGTCTCCACCTCCAAGGAGATCAAGGCGGACGGGTCCTGGCGCGCAACCTCCACGACAACGACGACCGATTCCGACCACAGCAACCGGGTGACCTCGGTGCTCAGCACGGCCGACGGCCTGCCCGACACCTGTGCGCGGACCTCGTATGCCAATGCCGCGAGCGCGCAGACGACGGCGCTGGTGTCGGAGGTCCTGGCCGTCAGCGGTACGGCCGCGTGCACGGCGGCCCCGACGGCGTCCAACACGATGTCGTGGAAGCGCACCTACTACGACGACCTGCCGCTCGGTCAGGCCGGCAGCAAGGGCGAGGCCAAGGCTGCCGAGAGCATCGACCGGTTCGACGGCTCGACGGCGAAGTTCATCCAGGACGCCAAGCAGACTTACGACAAGTACGGGCGCGTGCTGACCGCGACCGATCCCAACGCGACGGACAGCGCCCACGCGTCCGGTGCGGTCACCACGACGGTCTACAGCGCGGCCAATCAGGGCGAGTTGCCGAACTCGGTCACCGTCACAGCGCCGGCCCCGGCCGGCGCCAGCGATGCTGCGACGGGCCGTACCACCACGACCGTTCTCGACACCGCCCGTGGCCTGCCGAAGACGGTCACCGACCCGAACGGCCGCGTCACCACCACGGCCCACGACGCGCTGGGCCGTCTCACCGCGGTGTGGCTGCCGGGACGGCCGACGGCGAAGACGGCCAGCAAGACGTTCACCTACTCTGTGCCCGGCATCGTCGACCAGAAGGTGGTCCCGCCGTCCGTCACCGTCGCCACCCTCGCCGGCACCACGACCGGCGGCGACACCTACCGCACCGAGATCCAGATCATGGACGGATCCGGGCGCACCATCCAGACCCAGTCCACCCCTGCGCTGTCCGCCTACACCGGCCGGATCATCACCGACATCGCCTACAACTCGCAGGGCCAGACCGTCCGGACCAACAGCCCCTGGTACAACAAGGATGCGCCCCCCGGGACCGTCCTCTACCAGACGGCGACCGCCCAGGAGATCCCCTCACAGGCCTACACGGTCTTCGACGGCCTCGGCCGCCCGGTGTCCGTGCAGTCCATCGCCTACGGCGTGGTGCAGAACACCACCACCATGAGCTACCCCGGCTGGGACCGCACCGACGTCACGCCCCCGCCCGGCAGCACACCGACCTCGACCGTCACCGACAGCCGCGGCCACACCGTGCAGCTGTGGCAGTACAAGACAGCTGGCGCCACCGGCAAGTCGGCGGACGCCGACATCGCCACCTACACCTACACCCCCGCCGGGCAGGCGGCCGGCCACACCGACGCCGCCGGAAACACCTGGACCTACACCTACGACCTCCGCGGACGGCGCATCTCCTCAACCGACCCGGACACGGGAACCAGTACGACCGCCTACGACACGGCCGGGCGCGTCCTGCGGACGACCGACGCCCGCCAGCAGAGCATCACCTACGCCTACGACCTCCTCGGCAGGAGCACAGCCACCTACGCCGGCACCGTGGTGGACCCGGCGAAGCAACTCACCTCCCGCACCTACGACACCGTCGTCAAGGGACAGCCCTCCACCTCCACCCGCTACGACGGAGGCACTGCGGGCAAGGCCTACACCAGGGCCGTCCTGTCCTACGACACCGCCTACCACCCCACCAAGACCACACTCACCGTGCCCGGCGCTGACGTCGGCGCCACGGGCCCGTTCACGTACACCACGCAGGCGAGCTACGACCCGGGCACCGGCTTGCTCAAGGCCTCCAACCGGTCTGCGGTCGCCGACATCCCCGCCGAAACGATCAACTACAGCTACGACAAGCTCGGACCGCTGCAGAGCTACGGCGCGTTCGGCACCACCTACGACCTCTCCAACGACTACGACGCCTACGGCCGATCCGTCCGTACCACCGTGAACCCGTGGGGCACCCAGATCGTCGTCACCAATAACTTCGACGAGCCCACCGGCCGCCTGCTCAGCCAGTACGTCGACAAGCAGACGGCCGCCACCGGCGCGGTCCAGCAAACCAGCTACGCCTACGACCAGTCCGGACGAACCACCGCAGTCCGCAGCATCGCCGACAACACGCCGGCCGCTGCCGACCTCCAGTGCTTCACCTACGACTACCTGGGCCGGCTCGCCACCGCCTGGACCGACACCGGCGGCCTCACCATGGCACCCCAGCCCGCAGTCGGCGGTCAGGGATCGTGCACCAACCCCGATCCCACCAGCGGCGCCAAGGCCCCCAACCGCACCACCGTCGGCGGTCCGGCCGCGTACTGGCAGACCTACCGCCACGACCTCACCGGTAACCGCACCCAGACCATCCAGCACGACCCTGCCGGGGACAGCAGCAAAGACACCACCGTCGACCAGACATTCCACCCGGCCGCCACCGTCAACACCCCCACCACCGCCCAGAACACCGGCGGCGGAACCGGCGGCCCCCACGCCCTACTCGGATCAACCACCAGCTCACCCACAGGCCCCGGCGCCTCCAGCCTCCAGTACGACGCAGTCGGCAACACCACCACCATCACCGACAACGGAGGCACCAGCACCCTCACCTGGAATGAGGAAAACAGGCTCGCCAGCCTCAACAGGACTGCGGGAGCCGTCTCCCGCACCTACCTGTACGACGCGGACGGCGCACTGCTGATCCGCCGTGACGGCACCAAGACCACCTTCGTGCTCGGCGACGACGAACTCGTCTACGACTCCTCCAACTCCACCACCACCGGCACCCGCTACTACCAGATGCCCGGCGGGCTGACCCTCGTACGCCAGGCGGCCGCCTCCACCTTCCAGATCACCGACCCGCACGGCACCGCAGCACTCTCCCTCGACAGCGCCACGCTCGCCGAAACCCGCCGTCCCACCGACCCCTTCGGCGTCCCCCGCGGCACCCAGCCCACCACCTGGGCCGGAACCCGCGGCTTCGTCGGCGGAATGAGGGACGACGCCACCGGCCTCACCAGCCTCGGCGCACGCCAGTACCAGGCGACCACCGGACGCTTCCTCAGCCCCGATCCCCTCCTGGCGGGCACCGACCCCCAGCAGTGGAACGGCTACGCCTACAGCAGCAACGACCCGGTCAACCTCAGCGACCCCAGCGGCCTGATGGCCTGCCGCACACCCGACGAATGCGACGGCGGCACCCAGGTCGGAGTCAACACACCCTCACGAGAAGGCCTGTCCACCACCGCCACCGCCACCAACGGCCACGACGCCGACGGCAGCGGACACCAAAAGCGCGGCACCCGCAGCAACGGAACTTGCTGCCGCACCCAGAAGATCGTCGTCTACCCCGGCGTCGCCATCCCCGAGGACTGGGACAAGGGCGGCGAATTCATCGACGCCCTCTACTCCGTGATGCAGAACTTCTGCGCGAAGGACTGGGGGAAAAAGTCCTGCCCTTACACCAACCCCGACTATCCGATCACTAAGCACCAGCTCCAGAACACCATCATGTTCGCCTGCATCGACATCGGAAAGGACAACTGCCCAGGCGAGGTCTTCAACATCGAATCCCTCATTCAAGCCGCCCTGGAGGAGGGAATAAACTACGGCCGCGAAGGCCCGGTCGGCCTCAACGGCCGCCTTACCACCGGCGCACCGGAGAACGGCTGGTCCGCCGCACGGGCCACACACGCCTGGGAACAAAGGGGCGGATGCTCCGCAAACAGCTTCCCCGCCGGCACCCAGGTACTCCTCGCCGACGGCACACGCAAACCGATCGAAGACATCCAGGTCGGCGACACGGTCATAGCAACCGACCCGCAGACAGGAGAAACCGGCACCCACACGGTCACCGCAACCATCCGCACACCGGACGACCGCGGATTCACCACACTGACCGTCCGCGGCTCCGACGGCACTGACGAGGCTCTCACCGCAACCGACCACCATCCCTTCTGGTCGGAAAGCCGGCATACCTGGGTCGACACCGCCGATCTTCGCCCTGGAGACCGTCTCCTTACCGACACCGGCGCAACAGCCGAGGTAGTAAGTACCGCGCACCATGACTGGACGATAGCCGCCTACAACCTCACCGTGGACGACGTCCACACGTACTATGTGCTGGCTGGAAATACGCCAGCACTCGTCCATAATGCAGGTGGATTCTGGTGTGACTCGACTAAACCGGTTGTTGGAGACCGCCCCGACTACGGCCAGACTTCCCTATACGCCATCATGTCCAAGGATGGCCTTACGGTAGAGAAGTGGGGAATCACAAATGATCCCGTGGGGCGCTACAGCATGAAGAAGTATCAGGCGTTCGGCGATGGCTCTTACATGCAGATCATCAGAAACTATGACAGCAAGGCCGAGGCGTTGGCCAACGAGCGCTACCTGACTCAGAGGTGGCCGGGCCCCTGGAACGACGAGCACCATGCGGGTACTGTAACGCCTGCCGGGCCTCTGCTGGATGCCCTCAATATGATCCGGGCTGGACGGATCTTGGGCTAATTCCCGGCTGTGATGATTCGATTAACTGAGGAGTCGGTCGGGTGATTGACAGTCGACTGCGAGCCAACGTGTTGGAGCTACTCAAGGAAGTCCTCACTCCCGTAAGGCTAGCCGAGCTAAATGCAATGCTCGTGGCCAGGCATGGGGAGGGGATTTCAAGAGAGGAATTTTCTGAGCTGATCGCAGCCGATCGCGCTGAATATGTCCACGGCGGCGCTACTGCGCCGATACTAGTGCCTGGCCTTGGAGTCGCGGATGGCGCCGCCGACTATGACTGCATTACTCGCTCAGACTGGGCGATCAAGATGCGACTGAGCGGGCCAGATCTGGAGGCTTCCCGCAGTCTTGCCATGGTCCGCTGGATGTGCGATCAGCTCGACATCGCGAAAGAGGAAGGAAGTAGCGCCTTCTCCCCTCTCGAGCATCAGATCCGCGATATGGCTCAGATGATCCCGGACGACGTTCTGGAGGAGTACGAAGCCGAGATGCACCAGGAAATGTCCGGCGTGCAGTTCGAGATTTTTCGAAATGCCGCCGAGGATTACTCCTCTGATCTTAGAAGGCATACTCAGAGCATAGTGGACAGCGCCACATCCAGACTCTCCAGGCTTCCGAAAGAAGCAATCCTTTTCGGATCCCAGAATCCTCCGAGAATCGACCGCGAAGGAAACTGACTATATTCATGCACAGCCGGTTTCGGTAGCCTATCGATCGCGGGATTAGATCTGAACAAGGGTGGACTTTGGTCAGCTTGATGATCTCGAAACTGTTCGGGCTGCGAACAGCCGGATAGGACATCTGCAGCTCACTTACGATTGTCCGGCGGGCAGCTGCTCGCAAAAGGGCCCCGCCAAACTTCTCAGCGGGGCCCTTTCGGTCGCTCGATGGCAACGCTGACGGTAATGCCACTGAACTTGAATGCGTGATGTCGGTCAGCCGTCCATGATCAGGCCGGTGCCAGCCAGGGTGGTGTCCAGGGCATGAGCTTTCTCAGGCTGTGGGCTTGATCAGGTCGAGTGCGTGGTCGGGTCGTGACCTGTAGTGATCGACTGCGGCGGCGTGGTTGTGCCAGCCGGCGAGCTCGGCGAGCGCGAGGGCGGTGTTGCGCAGACCGGCCATGATGCGGGGTGCGTTGCCGGTGCGGATCTTGGAGGCGTCCTCGCGGAGGGTGACGTCACGCAGGTGGTGCAGGGCCTCGACGCCCCAGTGTTCGCGTACGTGTTCGGCGAGGTGGACGGCCGTGGCCTCGTGCATCGTCAGGTCGGTGAGCGCGTAGATGCGTTCGACGGTGAGTTTGCCGGTGCTCAGGACGCGGCGGCGGCGCACGATCTGCAGGACCTGGTCGGCGTGGGGGAAGGGAAGGTCGGGGACGGTGGCGGCCTTCAGGCGGCGGATCTCGTCGCGGCCGTGAGCGGTGGCGCGGGTCTTGTCCATGAGCGGGACCTCACTCCAGGGGAGCTTCTTCAACTGGGCGTGCAGGGTGGGGTGGTTGCCCTTGATCAGGGCGATGTAGTGCGCGTTCTTCTCCTCGACCAGGAAGCGGGCGTGGTCGTGCTGGGTGAGCAGGGCATCGAAGGTGACGACCTTGTCCGCCAGGTCGAGGGGGCTGAGGAGCGGGCGGAACGCGGTGATCTCGTTGCTCTTGGAGTCGACCTGTCGCTGGGCGATGACGGTGCGGGTGCGGTGGATCGACGCGGCGAGCAGGTGGACGGCCCGGCGCTCGCGGGTTCGCGAGCCGCGCAAGGTCTTGCCGTCGACCGAGACCGCGTCCCGTTTGACCGGTGCGTCTGCCGGGACTGGGCCGGTGAGTGGGTCGGTGTGCTGCAGTTGCAGCCAGGCGCCCAGTGCCGCGTCGAGCCCGTCGCCGTCGAGGCGGGCGAGGAGGCGGGCCAGTGCTGGTGCGCGGGATGCCGCGGACCAGGCCGATGCGCTCGCGCAGCACCGGGTCGAGGCCGACGGCGAAGCGGATGATGGCGGCCCAGGTGGACGCCCCGGCCATTACCGCGGTGGCGCACAGCACGAGCAGGGCGCCCAGTCGGTAGCGGCGCCCCCGCGTGCGGCGCGGGTCCGGCAGACGGTCCAGGACCTCGGCCAGGGTGATCAGGCGCTCGGCGTCGCCGGTCAGATCGCCTGGCATGTGGTCCTGGTGGCGGGTGACGGTGGAGATCAGGGAAGATGGCATGCAGACGCGGCTTCGGTTGTGATCAACGGCTTCGACACCTTGATCATCCGGAGCCGCGTCCCGTTTCACCACACCGGCGAAGCAGACAACCCTCCTACTTCGTCACAACTGTGACGTCTCGTCACCCGAGAACGCTCGCGCCCTGATGCGTGCACCGGCCGGTATCTGCGGCACTTGCTCGGTGAACGACCCTTGGGGCAGGCCGGCTCGGCGTAGTACCAGCGACGTTTGTACCAGCGCAGCTCCAGCCCGTTCTCGCCGTACGGCAGATCCCGGGGCCGGGTGATCGCCGAGCCCTTCACTCGGGTGGCGAACACCCCACACACCGGACAGGCCCCGTGCGCTCTCGTCCGCCGTGACCAGGTGGACCCGGCGTCCGTTGTTGGCCAGCCGCTCGACCCGAACGACGGACACCCCGTTCAGATCGAGCAGCAGCGTCGTATCGTTGAGCAAGCCCGTGGCTCCCGTGTGATCGTTCTGCGTCAAGAACAGAAATGATCACGCAGGGCCACGGGCTTCCGGCATCCGGGGCCCACCATCCTCACACTTGGTGACAGTGCATCGGCAGCCCAGACCAGGGCACACCGCTCAACTTCGAAGACCCACTTTGACAGCCCTTCGCACACATGGTGTCCGGCTACGGACTGGCTGCCGAGGTGCTGCGTGAGCGCGGCTTGCAGGTGATGATTTGCTCTTACCAGGGAAATACGGCCGCCCAAAACCGCGATTCCGGCGGATCCTCGAACGGGGCAGTACCTGGGGTCAGCAGTGTCCGTATCATGTTGCGATCTGGCTTGTCCGTCGCAGCACACTGGATCGCATGTCCCCGCTCATCGCGGCTTCCCGAATGGCGAGGACTCAGTGGACAACATGACAACCGAAGAGCGCTGTTGGAATGAATTCTGGGAGGTGGTTGGGAGGGCGGCCCACCGAATCTGGAAGGAAGAACGCGCGCGGGCAGTTCGGCAGAGCGAGTCGGACGCGGCCTGAACACGGCCCGACCTACGTTGCTACCTCCCAACGGGGGACGATGGAGATCCGGTTGTACTGCTTCCCCGGGGTCTTCTCGATCTCGATGAAGGCCACGACCCGGCTGAGAGCTGCACGCTGCTCATCGGGAGTCATCCGTGGCCACAGGTCGAGCAGTTTGCCGAAGTCGGCGGCCGTCGGGACGATCCCCTCACCGGTATCCACCTCCAGGACGGCCAACCGGTTCTCCATCGATGCGAGAGATGCTGCCAGTTGCTCCATGGTCTCGCGGTAGTCGTCCTCCGAGACCAGGTCCTTGAGGTACAGGTCCAGGAGCTTCTTCCTCTTGGACTGCGCTGCAGCGATGTCCGCGCGGACCGAGGGGATATCCGACTCGGCCTGGGCGCGACGGGCACTGCGCTTCATTGCCAAGAGGCCCATGTCCGCGCCCCTCGCGAACTCTCCAAGCCATGCGAGCGTTGCCGAGTCCAGCCGCTTGAGCGTGATCGTGACTCCGGAGCACTCCTTCATGGCAATGCCCGGGCAACGGAAGAGCTTCATTCCGGCACCGCCGTTGGATCGAATCAGCGCCGATGCCGTCATCCGACGGTTGCACTTGGCGCCTGCCTCGTCGACAGCCGCGCATCGCAGCAGCCCGGAGTACGCGTACTTCGCCTCAGTCGACCAGGGGATCGTTGCAGGGTTCTGGCGAAGCTTCTTGTACGCCTCCCAGACATCCATCGATATGAGCGCTACGTGCCTGCCCGGCGCCCAGTTGTCGTAGGTGTCCGGCTTCTTCGCAGCACGCCCATGGAGCCGGCGGAACTCCGGCCCGCGCCAGCGAATCAGGCCTGCGGCGAAGCCGGAGTCCATCACGTTCTGCCACGCGGACGGCTTCATCACCGCCCCGCTGAGCGAACGGATGCCGCGCTCCTTCATATCCCGGGCGATGCCTGAGATCGAGGCACCGGCCACGTAGCGCTCGTAGGCCTCGCCCAAGGCCGGGCCCCGGACAGGGTCGACGACCAGGACACCATCGCAGGACCTGCAGTGGTGGAACTGCTCCGGGGCGTCCTCCTTGCGGCGACAGTCCGGGCAGCGCATGTACCCGAAACGGGCCTGCCCCGTGTGGGGAAGCCCCGCGCGATGCCTACGATCGTGTGCCTCCTGCCACGTTGCACCGATGATGCCGGCCTGGAGATCGGCGACCAGCAGCATGTTGTCGCGGCTGAAACGGCCGTGATAGGTGTCGGTGTCGTAGTCCTCGGTCGCGGCGATGAGCCGGCCGCCGGCCTTCTCGAGTTCGTGGAGATTGACCTGCGATTCGCGAATGTTCCGTCCGAAGCGCGACCACTTCCACACCAACACGATGTTGGCCTCACCGCTGCGCACCCGCCCGATGATTGCGGAGATCTGACGCTTGCTGGATGAGGTCCCCGAGAGGTCGAGATCTTCGACCGGCTCGCCGACAATCTTGATGCCGTTCCGCTTGGCATACTGCTCGCAGCTGTAACGCTGTTGCTCGGGGCTCTGCATCTCCTCGCGTTCGGTGCTGACGCGGATGTAGATGATTGCCCGCTGGAGCGACTTGGCACTTGCAGGTACAGCCACGACGAGCACGTCCCCCTGGTGTTGCGGCCGTAAAGGCCTGAAACTTCGACCCCGATCAGTGTATGTGTTTTATCACGAGCAACATGGGTCGGCATGGCCCACAACATCCCGTCCTGGACGCTGGCCTCAGGCCTGGTCGCGCTCGGCATGGACTGGAAGCAGGCCGTCCTCACCATCGCCCTGGGCAACCTGATCGTGCTGGTGCCGATGCTGCTCACCGGGCACGCCGGCACCAAGTACGGCATCCCCTTCCCGGTGTTCGCCCGGGCCTCGTTCGGGCTGCGCGGCGCCAACCTGCCGGCGATGGTCCGGGCCGCGGTGGCCTGCGCCTGGTTCGGCATCCAGACCTGGATCGGCGGCGAGGGCATCTTCCTGCTCGCCGGGAAGCTGCTGGGCTCCGGCTGGCAGAACGCGGCCCACGTCGGCGGCTACCCGTGGACGCAGTGGCTGTCGTTCCTGATCTTCTGGGTGATCGAGATGGCGATCATCGCCCGCGGCATGGAGACGCTGCGGCGGTTCGAGAACTGGGCGGCGCCGTTCGTCATCGTCGGCGCGCTCGCCCTGCTGCTGTGGATCTCGGTGGAAGCCGGCGGCTTCGGCCCGCTGCTCGACCAGCCCTCCAAACTGGGCTGGGACGGCGACTTCTGGAAGGTCTTCTTCCCCGCCCTGATGGGCATGATCGGCTTCTGGTCGACGCTCTCGCTGAACATCCCGGACTTCACCCGCTTCGGCGGCTCGCAGAAGGCGCAGATCCGCGGCCAGGCCCTCGGCCTGCCCACCACCATGACCCTGTTCGCCCTGCTGTCTGTCCTCGTCACCTCCGGCTCGCAGGCCGTCTACGGGGAGCCGATCTGGGACCCGATCGCGCTCGCCGCCAAGATGGACTCCACCGCCGGGATCCTGTTCGCCCTGCTCACCGTCCTGGTCGCCACCCTGTCGGTGAACATCGCCGCGAACGTGGTCTCGCCCGCCTACGACCTGGCCAACCTCGT
>NZ_JBFAXX010000030.1:0-105370 GCF_040680995.1 Kitasatospora sp. NPDC051914 | reverse complement strand
CCAGCGCTGCTGCATCGCACCCGGCGAGTCGATGCCGATGAAGTCCAGCTGCCGGCAGACGTGCCGGTGACCCGCCAGGCAGGCCGGGCAGGTGCCGTCCCAGGCCAGCGGCATCACCGTCACCGGGTCGCCCGGCAACCAGCCCTCCACCCCGGCGCCGACCTTCAGCACCCGACCCGACATCTCGTGCCCGAGGACGGCCGGCGTCTTCACCCTGGCATCCATGTCACCGTGGAAGATGTGCAGGTCGGTACCGCAGATCCCCACGAACGCGGGAGCCAGCAGCACCTCGCCCGGGCCGGGCTCGGACGGCTCGACCGGAGCCGTGTCCAACGTCCGGGCAGCCGTATAACGGACAGCAAGCGTCATCGTGTTCTCAGGGTCCTTTCAGCGTCTCGACGAGCCGGGCGTCAGACACGGGCGGTCCAGACCGGACCGTCGGGGTAGGCGTACTCCTTGAGCGAGGCCGGGTGCATCTGTGCGCTCAGCCCGGGCAGGGTCGGCGCGAGGTAGTGGCCGTCGGCGATGCGGACGGGGTCGACGAAGTGCTCGTGCAGGTGGTCGACGTACTCGACGACCCGGTCCTCGGTGGTGCCGGAGACGGCGACGTAGTCGAACATCGACAGGTGCTGGACCATCTCGCACAGCCCCACACCGCCGGCGTGCGGGCAGACCGGAACCCCGAACTTCGCGGCGAGCAGGAGGATCGCGAGGTTCTCGTTGACCCCGCCGACCCGTGCGGAGTCGATCTGCACGATGTCCACCGCGCCGGCCTGCAGCAGCTGCTTGAAGACGACCCGGTTGGCGATGTGCTCGCCTGTGGCGACCTTGATCGGGCCGAGCGCCGCTCGGACGGCGGCGTGGCCGAGGATGTCGTCGGGGGAGGTGGGCTCCTCGATCCAGTACGGGTCGTAGGGGGCGAGGGCGCGCATCCATTCGATCGCGGGAGCCACGTCCCACCGCTGGTTGGCGTCGACGGCGATGCGGACGTCCGGGCCGACCGCCTCGCGGGCGACCCGCATGCGCCGGACGTCGTCCTCCAGGTCCGCACCGACCTTCAGCTTGATCTGGGTGAAGCCGTCGGCGACGGCCTCGCGCGCCAGGCGGGCCAGCTTCTCGTCGGAGTAGCCCAGCCAGCCGGGCGTGGTGGTGTAGGCGGGGTAGCCGCGCTCCAGAAGACGGGCGATGCGCTCCTGGCGGCCCGGTTCGGCCCGGCGCAGGATGTCCAGCGCCTCCTCCGGGGTGAGCGCGTCGCTGAGCCAGCGGAAGTCGACCTGGGAGACCAGCTCCTCGGGGGACATCTCGCCGAGGAACTGCCAGACGGGCCGGCCCGCGCGCTTGGCGGCGAGGTCCCAGGCGGCGTTGACGACGGCTCCGGTGGCCATGTGGATGACACCCTTCTCCGGGCCCAGCCAGCGCAGTTGCGGATCGTGCACGAGCGAACGGGAGAAGGCCCCCAGGTCGCCGCAGACGTCCTCGACGGACCGGCCGACCACGTACGGGGCGAGGGCCGCGATGGCCGCGGCCTGGACGTCGTTGCCGCGACCGGTGGTGAACGCGAGAGCGTGGCCCTCCAGTCCGTCGCCGGCGTCGGTGCGCAGCACCACGTAGGCGGCGGAGTAGTCGGGCTCGGGGTTCATGGCGTCGGAGCCGTCGAGGTGTTCGGAGGTGGGGAACCGCACGTCCAGGACGTCCAGGGCGGTGATGCGGGCGGATGCGGGCGCGGGCGAGGACATGCGGCAACTCCTGTGAGGAACACGGGGGCGATCCCCTCGTGGCGAGACGTGGACGCGGCGTAGGCCGGGCGGCGGTCGGCAACCGCCCGGGTCACTCCTGGACCTTGCCGCCGGTGATGCGGGAGATGGCGAGGGCGACCAGGATGATCAGGCCGTTGAGAGCGCCGATCCACTGGGCGGGGACGCCGGCCAGCGTGAGCACGTTCTGGATCATGAAGAGCAGCAGGATGCCGCAGAACGCGCCGAACATGCTGCCCTTGCCGCCGTTGAGGCTGATCCCGCCGATGACGGCGGCGGCGAAGACGGTGAAGATGTAGCCGTTGCCCTGCGCGGAGGCGACCGAGGCCAGGCGTCCGGACAGCATCAGGCCGGCGAGGGCGGCGAGCACGCTGCCCGTCACGATGACGATCCACAGCACCCGGTCGGTACGGATGCCGCCCGCCTTCGCCGCGTCGACGTTGCCACCGATGGCGTAGAGCGAGCGGCCGAAGCTGGTCCAGCCGAGCACCACGACGGCGATGGCGAACAGGGCCAGGCAGATCCAGATGGAGGCCGGCATGCCGAGCCACTGGGCGGTGCCGAGGTAGAGCATCGACTCCGGCAGCTGGAAGAAGGTCTGGCCGCCGGAGATGCCGGTGAGGATGCCGCGCAGCACGATCAGCATGCCGAGGGTGACGATGAAGCCGTTGAGGCCGAAGCGGATGATCAGCAGTGAGTTGATCACGCCGACGAGCGCGCCCACGGCCAGGGTGACAGGGATTGCCCAGGCGCCGGGGAGCAGACCGAGTCCGTGTCCGGCGCCGACCGGGACGACCAGCCAGGCCGCGACACCGGGCGCCAGGCCCATCGTGGACTCCAGCGACAGGTCCATCTTCTTGACGATCAGGATCATCGTCTGGGCGAGGACCAGCAGGGCCATCTCGGACATGGTCTGCAGGACGTTGATGAGGTTGTCGGCCTGCAGGAAGACGGGGTTGACGATCTGGCCGACGATCGCGATGACGACGATCGCGGGGACGAGGGCGAGGTCGCGCAGCCGGGCCAGGGGGATCCGGCCGCCGAGCAGCGGGGTGCGCCCGGGCTTGGGTTCGACGGCCCGGGCGGCTGTGTCCGTGAGGACGGTTTCAGGCATCGAGGTCCACTCCTTCCATCGCGGCCACGAGTTCGTGGTCGTGCCAGCCGCGGGCCATCTCCGAGGTCACCCGGCCCTGGAACATCACCAGGACCCGGTCGCACATGCGCAGGTCGTCGAGTTCGTCGGAGGCGATGAGCACTCCGGTGCCGGACTCCGCGGTCTCCTCGACCTTGCCGAGGAGGAACTCCTTGGAGCGCACGTCCACACCGGCGGTCGGGTTGATCAGCACCAGGAGGCGCGGGTCGTCCGCCAGAGCGCGGGCCATGACGACCTTCTGCTGGTTTCCGCCCGAGAGCGCGGAGACGGGCAGCTCGGGTCCCGGCGTCTTGATCGCCAGCTTCTCGATCATGTTGTCGGCGAGCCGGTCCCGTAGGCCACGCCTGAGGAAGCCGTTCGTGCCGAGCCGGTGCGGCACGGACAGCGTGGCATTGTCGGCGATCGACATGTCGGGCACGAAGCCCTGGTGGTGCCGGTCCTGCGGGACGAACCCGGCGCCTGCGGCGAGCGCGGCGGGCACGCTGCCCGGCCGGGGCCGCCGCCCGGCGATCTCCACCTCGCCCGCCTGGGCCGTCCGCAGCCCCACGACGGTCTCGGCGACCTCGGTGCGGCCGCTGCCGGCGGCGCCCGCGAGTCCGACGATCTCCCCGGAGCCCACCTGGAAGGTGACGTCATGGTAGGAGCCGTCACTGCCCAACGCCTGTACGGACAGCGCAGGCAGTGCGGTGCGGTCGAGGCTGCTCGACCGCACCTGCAGCCGGTCGACCGCGGCCTCACCGGTCATCGCGGCGACCAGCTCGGCGCGGGGGAGCTCCGCGACCGGCGCGGTCACGATGTGCGCCGCGTCGCGGAACACCGTCACCATGTCGCAGATGTCGTAGACCTCCTGGAGATGGTGGCTGATGAACAGGAAGGTCACGCCCTGGCGCTGCAGCTCGCGGATGCGCTCGAAGAGCCGGCTGATGGCCGCCCCGTCGAGCTGGGCGGTCGGCTCGTCGAGGATGATGAACCGCGCCCCGAAGGACAGCGCCCGGGCGATCTCCACGAACTGCCGCTGCTCCACGCTGAGTTCGCCGGCCGAAGTCTGCGGGTCGACGTCCACCGACCAGGTCGACAGCAGCTCCTGCGCCCGCCGGCGCACACCCTGCCAGCTGATGAGCCGGCTGCGGCCGTGGTCGTACCGGTTCAGGAAGAGGTTCTCGGCGACGGTCAGGGTGGGGATGATCGTCGACTTCTGGTAGACGCAGGCCACGCGCTGTCGCCAGGCGTCGCGGTCCGCGAGGCGTGGTGCGGGGCCGCCGCCGAAAGCGACCGTTCCCTCGTCGGGGGCCTGCAGGCCGGTGAGGACCGACACCAGGGTCGACTTGCCCGCCCCGTTGCGGCCGACGAGCGCGTGGGTCTCGCCGGGCCTGATGGTGATCCGGGCGCCGTTGAGGGCCACCGTCGGACCGAATCGTTTGACTATGCCCGTCGCCTCGACGACGGGCGGGGCTGCGGGGACCTGCCCGCCGTCCGCCGGGGCGGGCGCGGGGGTGCCTGCTCGCTCCCCGTCGCTCATCTCAACCGCCTTGTGCTCGTGAGCCGTTGGTTCCGGAGGAAGAATCAGCCGAGGTTGTTGCCCCACAGCGACTTGTCGTCACTCTTGACGCTGGCCTCGCCGCCGTAGGTGCCGCCGTCGGCGGTGACCAGGGGAGCGGAGAGCTGGTCCTCCAGCAGACCCTCGCGGACCTGAATGATCGTGCTGTTGTGGTCGGTCTTGCCGGGCTTGAACGTCTTCCCGTCGATCGCCGCCTTCAGGTAGTCCAGGGCGTACTTGGCGTACAGGTCGGCAGGCTGGGAGACCGTGGCGTCGATCTTGCCCTCGCCGATGGACTTCAGCTCCTCCGGGATGCCGTCGTTGGACACGACGAAGACGTGCTTGGGGTCCTTCGGGTCGACCAGCAGACCCTTCTGCTTGAGGACCTGGAGCGTGCCGGAGAGGGCGAAGCTGGACTGCATGTAGACGCCCTTGATGTCCGGGTTGGCAGTGAGGTCGGTCTGCAGCTTCTGCGCAGCGACCGCGCCGTCCCAGTTGGTGGCCTCGCCGAACACCTTGATGCCGGGGTAGTTCTTCTTCATGCAGTCGTTGAACGCCTCTGTGCGGTCACGGCCGTTGATGGAGTCCAGGCCGCCCTCCAGCATGACGACCTTGCCCTGGCCGCCCAGCTTCGTGCCGAGGAACCGACAGGCCTTCTCGCCGTAGGCGCGGTTGTCGGCGCGCACGACCATGAACACCTTGCCGGTGTCGGGGCGGGTGTCGACGGTGACGACCGGGATCTTCTTCGCCTCCAACTGCGCCAGCGTCGGCGCGATGGCGGCGGTGTCCTGCGGAGCCATCGCGAGGCCCTTCACACCCTGGCTGATGAAGGTTTGCGCGTTGGCGGTCAGCTTGGCGACGTCGTTCTGGGAGTTGGTGGTCTTCAGGTCCAGCCCCAGCTCCTTGGCGTACTGGGGCGTGTACTTGATGTACGAGTTCCAGAAGTCGGTGTCGGAACGCGGGTAGTCCACGCCGACCAGCGGCGCGCCACCTGCCGCCGCGGTGCCGGAGCCGCCGCTGCAGGCACTGAGCAGTGCCAGGGCGGACATGGCTGAAGTGATGGAGCAGAGTGCGGTCCTGAGTCTCATCGGTACGTCCTCGCGCTGGTCCCTTGAGCGGGAGAGAGCTGTGCCGGGCGACGGCTGTCGTGCGCCGCCGCATCGGAGAGATGGGATGTATGTATAGGCGCCCGCCCACGCTGCTGTCTAGGCGTCGGACAAAAATGCTGGAAGATCGGCCTGTTGAATGATCGCCAGGTGGCCGGCGGTGCAAATCAATCCCATCAATGGCATCGCAGGCGCCAAACATTCCATGTCTGGCGCAGGGCAAATGGGGCGTGTGTCGCCATAGAGGGGCAAAGTCGCGACCTGGGGGCCGTTTTCATCCCTGCGCGCCCGTTGACATCAGGGCGTCACATGGACGAACTTCGTGCGTAACCTCCGGCGCTCCAGGGACGTGCGCGTCACATGTCCCTCGGTTCAGCCCGCCTCCGCTTCCCCCAGCCAAGGGATGTCCTCATGGCAAGCTCTCTGAATCGACGTCAGTTCCTGTCCGTAGCAGCAGGCGTGGCGGCGGCCGCGATCGCCGGCGGCGGCCTCGCGGCCGGCGTCGCACAGGCGGCACCGAGCACCTACACGCCCGACTGGACCTCGGTCGACCAGCACCCGGCGGCCCCGGAGTGGTTCCAGGACGCCAAGTTCGGGATCTACTTCCACTGGGGGGTCTTCAGCGTTCCCGCGTACGAGAACGAGTGGTACCCGCGTAACATGTACAAGGCCGGCAGCGCGGTCAACCAGCACCACATCGCGACCTACGGCCAGCCGTCGGCCTGGCCCTACCACAACTTCATCAACGGAGCGCAGGACCTCGCGGGCAACACCGTGCAGTTCGCCCCGAAGCTGAAGTCGGCCGGCGGCAACTTCGACCCCGACGAGTGGGCGCAGCTGTTCGTCGACGCCGGCGCCAAGTACGCCGGACCGGTCGCCGAGCACCACGACGGCTTCTCCATGTGGGACAGCCAGGTCAACGAGTGGAACTCGGTCGCCAAGGGCCCGAAGCTGAACCTGCTGCAGCTGTTTGCCACGGCGATCCGCGCCAAGAACCTCAAGCTGCTGGTGGCCATGCACCACGCGTTCAACTTCAACGGCTTCTACGAGAGCGCCCCCGCGCAGTCGGACCCGAGCCTCAAGAAGCTCTACGGGCAGCTGGACAGGGCACAGGAGAACCAGCTCTGGTACGACAAGCTGAAGGAGGTCGTCGACCGCGCCCAGCCGGACATCCTCTGGCAGGACTTCGACCTGAACAGGGTCGACGAGACGCAGCGCCTCAACTTCCTGTCCTACTACTACAACCAGGCCAACTCCTGGGGCCGCGAGGTCGTCGCCACCTACAAGGACGGCTTCAACAACAAGGGCGAGATCTTCGACTACGAGCGCGGAGGCCCGGCGGACCTCACCACCCCGTACTGGCTGACCGACGACAGCATCTCCAGCAGCAGCTGGTGCTACACGCAGGGCATCGGCTACTACAGCATCCAGCAGATGCTGCACTCGTTCATCGACCGGGTCAGCAAGAACGGCAACGTCCTGCTGAACATCGCGCCGATGGCCGACGGCACCATCCCCCAGGCGCAGAAGGACGTCCTGCTCGGCATCGGCGACCACCTGAAGCGCTTCGGCGAGTCGATCTACTCGACCCGCGCCTGGACGGCGTACGGCGAGGGCCCGACGAAGATGGGCGGTGGCTCCTTCACCAACCCGACGGCCGGCACACCGCAGGACATCCGCTTCACCCGCAACAAGACCGGAAACGTCCTGTACGCCACCGTCCTGGGCTGGCCCGGCAGTTCACTCACGATCAAGACCCTCAGCTCGGACCGGATCAACCTCTCGTCGCTGACCTCGGTGAAGCTGCTCGGCTCCACCGCCGGAACCACCATCGACCTGGCCGCACCGGCGCAGAGCACCTCCGGCCTCACGGTCGCGCTGCCCTCCTCCACCCCGTACAGCGCCAACGCGTACGTCCTGAAGCTCACCTTCTCGGGCACCATCCCGGACCTGCTGCCGCCGGCCGGCGCCGTCGCCTTCAAGGACGTCAACTACACCGGCGCCTCCGCCGCACTCGCCGTGGGCGAGTACACCGCGGCCGACCTGGCCGCGGCCGGTGTGGGCGCGGCCGCCATCTCCTCCATCCGCACGTCCCCCGGCTTCCAGGTCGTCGGCTACTCGGCGGACAACTTCACCGGCACCGCCTGGACCTTCACCGCCGACAACCCCGACCTCAGGGCCACCGGCAACAACGACCAGATCACCTCGCTGAAGGTCCAGTTCAATCCGGCGACGTACTTCCGGCTCACCAACGTCACCGACGGCCTCGTCCTGGACAGCGGCGGCAACGTCGCCTCCGGGTCCAACCTCAAGCAGTGGACCTGGAACGGCAGCACCAACCTCCAGTGGCAGGCGGTCGACGTGGGCGGCGGCTACTACAAGCTGGTCAACCGCACCAACGGCATGGTCGCCGACGGCTGGGGCGCCACCACGGCCGGCTCCGCGGCCCGGCAGGCCGCGTGGAACGGCAGCACCAACCAGCAGTGGAAGATCACTCTGCGGACCGGTTACGGCTACTCGATCGCCAACCGCGCCACCGGTCTGGTCCTCGACGGCGGCGGCAGCGTGGCGTCGGGCTCCGTCACCAAGCAGTGGACCTACAACGGCAGCTCCAACCTGCTGTGGACCTTCACGGCGGTGTAACCACCGCCCACCGCCGGGTACGGGGCCGCGAGCACAACGGCTCGCGGCCCCGGACGCCCGTACCCAGCGCCCGGACCTCCGCTGCCTGGCGGGCTTCCCTTGACCTAGGACGGGATTGTGGACATCACCAGACGTCAGCTCGGCCGGCTCGCGGCGGTCGGCACCGGGGCGCTCCTGCTGCCGGGCCTGCTGCCACCGGGCCGGGCGGCGGCAGCCGTGCCTCCGGCCGGGACGTGGGGCGACCAGGGCGACGGCACCTACGTCAACCCCGTCCTCCCGGGCGACTTCAGCGACTGGGACTGCATCCGGGTCGGCGCCGACTACTACGGCATCACCAGCACCTTCGGGTACTCGCCCGGCATGGCCGTCCTGCACTCGAGGGACCTGGTCAACTGGCGGACGCTCGGCGGCGTGGTCGGCGACGTCACCGCCATCGGTCCGCTGCTGAACTGGGACCGGATGGGACGCTTCGGCCGCGGCGTGTGGGCCGGGTCCATCCGCTACCACGCGGGGCGGTACTGGGTGTACTTCAACACCCCCGACGAGGGCTTCTTCATGTCCTCGGCCCCCTCGCCGGCCGGGCCGTGGGACCCGCTGACGGCGGTGTGGCGGACCTCCGGCTGGGACGACCCGTGCCCGTTCTGGGACGACGACGGACAG
Organism: Kitasatospora sp. NPDC051914; assembly: GCF_040680995.1. Taxonomy (NCBI): domain Bacteria; kingdom Bacillati; phylum Actinomycetota; class Actinomycetes; order Kitasatosporales; family Streptomycetaceae; genus Kitasatospora; species Kitasatospora sp. NPDC051914. The sequence goes on along the minus strand of NZ_JBFAXX010000030.1, from coordinate 96,517 downwards.
GGTTACCTGGTCACCACGCACTACTCGGACGGCTACAAGATCCACCTGTTCAAGCTGTCCGAGGACGGCAAGTCGCTGGTCGGCCCGTCCACGGTCATCCACCAGTCGCCGGGCAGCGAGGCCAACAAGCTCTACAAGATCAACGGGCTCTACTACCACCTGTACAGCGAGGTGAAGCCCGAGGGCCGGGTCCTCATGATGAACCGCGGCTCCAGCCTCTACGGCCCGTTCGAGACCCGGCAGCTGGAGCACGTCAACTCCTCGGTGGACCGCGAGCCCAACCAGGGCGGGCTGGTGCAGGCCCCGGACGGCACCTGGTACTTCGTGACCCACCACGGCCACGGCGCTTGGGAGGGGCGGCCGCTGTCCCTGCTGCCGGTGACCTGGGTGGACGGCTGGCCGATCCCGGGCCAGGTGGGTGCGGACGGCATCGGCAGCATGGTGTGGACGGGCCAGGTGCCGGCCGGCGGCACGCCCGGTCTGCCGGTCGACGCGCTGCCCCCCGTGGTCACCGGCGACCTGTTCACCGACACCCGCCTGAAGCCGCAGTGGGAGTGGTACTACCAGCCGCGCGCGGACCACTGGTCGCTGACCGAACGCCCCGGCTACCTGCGGCTGAAGGCGTTCGCGCCGCTGGTGGCCGACAACCTGACCAAGGTGGGCAACACCCTCACGCAACGCGTGCTGCGCCCGGCCGGCGGCGCGACGGTGACCGTCCGCATCGAACTGGCCGGCCTCGCCGACGGGCAGTTCGCCGGGCTGTGCCACTACGCGTCCACCTACGCGGGGTTGGGCGTCCGGTGCTCCGGGACCACCACCACGCTCTCGCAGAACGTCAACGGCACCCTCACCGACGGTCCGGTGATCACGCAGAACGCCGTGTGGCTGCGCACCACCTGGGACGTGAACGGGGTCAGCCGGTTCTCCTACAGCCTCGACGGGACCACCTTCACCTCGTTCGGCGCAACCTACCAGCTCACCTGGGGCGGTTACCGGGGCGACCGGGTCGGCCTCTACACCTACAACCCGAACGGCACCGGCCACGTCGACGTGGACTCGGTGCAGTACACCGTCGGACCCACCCGGGCGTACAAGATCGTCTGTGTGCGCAGCGGCAAGGTCGCCGATGTGGCCGGCGCCTCGAAGGCGGACGGCGCGGGCCTGGTCCAGTGGACCGACAACGGCGTGCCGAACCAGCAGTGGACCTTCCAGTCCACGGCGGACGGCTACCACACCGTCACCTGCGTCAACAGCGGCAAGGTCCTCGACGTGGCGGGCTCCTCGACGGCGGACGGCGCACGGGTCGTGCAGGCCACCGCCGACGGCCGGGCCAGCCAGCAGTGGTCGCTGCGTCCGCAGGCCGGCGGCCAGTTCGCCCTGGTCAACCGCAACAGCGGCAAGGTGCTCGACGTCGGCGGGGGCGGTACGGCCGACGGCGCCGTACTGATCCAGTACTCCGACCGGGGCAGCACCAACCAGCGGTGGACCTTCCAGCGCGTCACCGGCTAGACGGTGGTTCGACGCTCCCGCACCGGCCCCGCCGCCCGATGGGCAGCGGGGCCGACTCGTTCGCACTCTCCAAATGAGTAGTACTCATTTGGTGGGTGAGGTTGCGTGCAGTGGTGCGAGGAAAGAAGGGGCCTATAAGGAGTTACCGGACTTAACCCCCACCCAAGGAAGGGTCAATGCGCTGGACTATCGAAATGAAGCATGCGCAAACTCTTGACGGGGTTGTCGATAGGGCGGCTAATTTCACCGACAGAACTCGCCGAGCCGCGATGAGCGTCTGCCCGACCGTCCGAACCCACCAGGATGGACCAGGATGAAACCCCTCACCTCCGTCGTCCGCAAGGCGCCAGTGGCGCTTGCGACGGCCGTCTCCGCCACACTGCTGACCTCCCTCGCCGCACCGCCCCCGGCCTCGGCCGCGACCCAGGCGACGTACTACGTCGCCCCCGGCGGTGACGACGCCAACCCCGGCACCATCACGGCGCCGTTCAAGACCCTCCAGCACGCGCGGGACGTCGTGCGCACGGTCGACAGCAACATGACCGGGGACATCAACGTCTTTCTCCGGGGCGGCACCTATCCGGTGAGCAGAACCGTCGACTTCACCTCGGCCGACTCCGGCACGAACGGGCACCGTGTCGTCTACGCCGCCTACCCGGGCGAGAAGCCGGTCCTGGACGGAGGCGTTCAGGTGACCGGCTGGACGCAGCACAGCGGGAACATCTGGAAGGCCACCCTCGACCGGGACGACAAGCTCCGCGCGCTCTACGTCAACGACAAGCGCGCTCGGATGGCGTCGAAGACGATCAACACGACCGGCTGCTACGGAACTTACACCGTCACGGCCGGCCAGGCCCCCTGGGCCTGGGAGTCGGGTTCGCAGTGCGACGGGGCGAAGTACGGCCTCTCCGACCTGCCGGCCGTCGCGTCCGACCAGGACGACGTCGAGATCGTGTCGGCGACGACCTGGACCACGGCCATCGTGGGCGTCCGTCAGATCACCACGAGCCCGGACGGTGCCAACCGCGTGGCCCTGTTCCAGCAGCCGGGTGCGGCCATCGCCCAGGCACCGCCGTACGGCCCGTTCAAAGCCAGCGGCAGTCATGCGTTCATGAACGCGTACGAGTTCCTGGACCAGCCGGGCGAGTTCTACTTCAACAAGACCACCCACACGCTGTACTACTACAAGTCCGGCTCCGAGGACATGACCTCGGCGAAGGTCTTCGCGCCGAACAACCTGTCCACCCTCCTCAAGATCGCCGGCACGTCGACCACCGACCACGCGCGGAACATCACGTTCTCCGGGCTCACGGTCGAGCACTCCGACTGGAACCTGGTCAATGTCGCGGGCTCCGTCTTCCGGCAGGGAACGCAGGGCAACGCCAGCTCGACCGTGTACGCGCGGCAGAACTTCCACGCGTACACCTACCGCAACGTCGACCTGCCGCCCGCGGCCGTCCAGATCGAGAACGCCGACGGGATCGTCCTGCAGGGCAACACGGTGCAGCACACCGGTGCCGACGGGATCACCCTGGCCGACGACGTGACGGACTCACAGCTGACCGGCAACGTCACGAATGACATAGCCGGCTCCGCGATCACCGTGGGGCACCCCCAGCACGTGTACATCGGGGACTACACCTCGACCAACCACGAGAAGTACCCGGTGAACGTCGAGGGGATCTGCAAGAACATCTCGATCACGGACAACTACCTCTACGACAGCGCGGTGTCGTTCCAGGGCTCCAGCCCCGTGTCGGCGTACTTCGTCGATTCCCTCTCCGTGCAGCACAACCGGATCGAGAAGTCCCCGTGGGCGGGCATCACCCTGGGCTGGGGATGGTGGAACTTCGACGGTTCGACGAACTCCATCAATCCCGGGAACCCGACCAGCACGGCGAAGAACAACACCATCAAGTACAACCAGATCCTCGACACGATGCAGGTGCTCGGCGACTCCGCTCCCATCTACACGCTGGGCAGCCAGCCGGGAACCGAGATCAGCGGCAACTACATCAAGGGCGTCCCTGCCGGCCACAAGTACGGCCTGCACCCCGATGAAGGCTCCGCCTTCATCAACGAGCACGACAACGTGTTCGACGTCGACCCGGGCCTGGCGTACACCATCAACTCCGGCACCTGGGGCCGGCAGCACGACCTGACCATCACCAACAACTACGGCACCGTCAACAAGATCGCCGGCAGGAACGTCCCGAACAGCACGATCCAGGACGTGCGGGGCCACGGGGACAACGTGTGGCCGTCGCAGGCGTACGCCATCGCCCTGAACGCCGGTCTGGAGGACGCCTACAAGAACCTCGTCCCCCAGAGCAGAGCGGCGGCTCTCCAGGACTACACCCTGCCCGCGAGCACGTTCGCCGGCACGGGCGTGACGACCATTCCGATGCGTAGCCCCCAAGACGCGACCAAGACGCTCTGGCTGGCTCCCGCAGGTACGGCGACGTTCGCCGCCGGCCCCACCATGACCAGCGCGAGCGGCACCTCGACGAGCATCCGCGTCCCGCAGACGGCGGGTGACTACCGGCTCTACGTCGTGGACGCCCGGGGGAACGTGTCCGCCGCGTCGAACGCCCTCGTGCGGCAGCGCTGGAACCACGTCGACGACAAGGCCGCGGGCGTGACCTACTCCGGGACCTGGTCGAACTGGAACGACACGAGGGACGTGAACGGGTCCGAGAAGGTCGCGAGCACCGCGGGCAACTACGCCGAGTTCTCGTTCACCGGCTCGGGCGTGCGGTACCTCAGCATGACGCAGCCGAACATGGGCAAGGTGGACGTCTACATCGACGGCACCTTGACCCGGGCGGGCATCGACGCCTACGCCCCGACGGTGACGAAGCAGGTGCCGCTGTTCGAGAAGACGGACCTGGCCGCGGGCCCGCACACGATCAGGGTGGTGTGCACCGGGACGAAGAACACCGCCTCCTCCGCGACCGTCTGCGCGGTGGACGCGTTCGCCTCCATCCGGTTCCCCGCGACGAACGCCAACTACAAGATGGTCAACAAGAACAGCTCCAAGGCGGTCGATGTCTCGGGCGGATCGTTGTCCGCCGGAGCCAACGTCATCCAGTGGACCGACTCCGGAGCCGGGAACCAGAACTGGCGCTTCGTCCCGGTGGGTGACGGCAGTTACAAGGTCGTCAGCCGGAACAGTGCCCTGGTCATGGACGTCAGCGGTGCTTCCACCGCGGACGGTGCGTCCGTCATCCAGTCGTCCGACACCAACGCCGCGAACCAGCACTGGACACTGGTCGCCACCGGAGACGGCTACTACAAGATCAAGAACGTGAACAGCAACAAGGTGCTCGACGTGTCCTCGGGAGGCGCTCAGCTCGTCCAGGCGACGGACACGAACGCCGACAGCCAGGTGTGGAGGGTGGTCAACGTGGACTGACCCGGTCCGCGAAGGAAGCAGCCCCGGCGCAGCTCCGGCGGGCCGCCTCCACCCGGGCCGACCGCAGGGCTCCCGCTTCCTCGGCGAAGCGGGGAGCCCTGCGGCGCGCGGGGGATCACGAGGCCTGCGCGGCCGGGGGTCGTGCCGGGCGAGGGAGGCCGGCCGCTGCGCCCAGGCGGGCCGGGCCTGCGCGGATACGAAGAACTCATTTCGGCCACGGAGGCGTTCGCGGCCGAGAACGGCGACAGCAAGCCGTGGCTGCGCCGGCTCCGGCAGATGATCCGGTCAATCTTCGCGGTCTGCGACGCCGAAGGCTGCGACCTGGTCCCGCAGGAGGCGCCGGCTCGTCCGGAGGTACGAGGCGTGCGTACGGCTGTGCCCCAGGGCGGGCGAGGACCGGTGCTGCGGCGCCGGGCGCAGGGCCGGCCGCACGGGTCACAGGTTCTCGACGGTCTTCACCACCTCCTCCATCTCGTGTCCCAACTGCTTGTTCCTCTCCGTCACCTTGTCGTACTCACCCATCCAGTCGCCCCGGTCCTGTTCGAGCCGGCGGACCTTCCGTTCGAGGCGCCCTCAACAGCGTTGCTGCCGTGTGGGGTTGAGCAGGGCCAGGCGGATCACGATTGGGTAACGGCGAGCGCTTCCTCTTGTCGACCCAATTGTTAGCGCTAACAATCTCACCGGAGTGAAACAGCGGTGTCACCTCCGGTTCACACGAGCCACCTGGGAGCGGCGCCGCCCGACCACTCACGAAACCGGGCGGCGCACTCCCGCCGTCACGTGCCGCACTCGGAAAGAGACAGTCAGTCGGGCGTCCTTGCCCCTTCTGCGTCGTGCGGCACTGACCGTGTCCCCGTCCCATCGAGACCGAGCCCGCCCGCCACCCCAGTTCCTCCCTTCGCCCTGTGCATGTACAGAACGATCAGGAGATGTCCATGTCCGCGCTTCGCGCCCGGCTGTCGGTGATGCTGCTCGCCGTCTGCCTCCTCTTCACAGGCCAAGCCCTGTCCACAGCCCAGCGGGCGGCTGCCGCCGATCCCGGCTACCTGATGGTCCACTTCACCGGCGATTCCGCGACCGGTCAGATGCTGTACCTCGCGCACAGCACGGACGGCCTGCACTGGAACGACCTCAACGGCGGGGCACCGGTCCTGAACTCCATGATCGGCACGAAGGGGGTGCGCGACCCCGCACTGGTGCGCTCTCCCGACGGCAGCCGGTACTGGATCATCGCGACCGACCTGTGCATCCGCTGCGGCTCGACCTACCAGAACGGCAGCCCCAACTTCGTGGTGTGGGAGTCGACGGACCTGGTGACCTGGTCCAAGCCGTGGCTGCTCGGCGCCGCCGGACTGATCCCCGGCGGGAAGAACGCCTGGGCGCCAGAGGCGATCTGGAACCCCGAGACCAACGACTACGTCCTGTACTGGGCGACGAACGCCACCGTGAACGGCATCCTCAAGTACCGCATCTACTCCGCCCGCACCACGGACTTCCGCACCATCACCACCCCGCAGATCTGGATCGACCCGCCCGGCAGCACCCCGGTCGTCGACACCCAGATGACCGAGGTGCCCGCGGGTACCGGCCCCTACCGTTACCTGAGGGTCTCCGGCGACGGCCAGAACAACGTCGAGGGCAGCAACTCGATCCTGGGGACGTGGACCAACCTCGGCAACCTCTCCAGCATCGGCCTCACCGGCAACGTGGTCGAAGGCCCGGTCTGGATGAAGTTCAGGGACCGTGCCGAGTGGGCCCTCTACATCGACTACAACAACCCGCAGGGCGTACGCGAGTACAGGCCGATCCTGACGACCAACCCGTTCGACGTCAGCACCTACCGGATCCAGCCGACAACCAGCTACGACATGGGCGGCACCCCGAAGCGCCACGGCGCGATCATGACCCTCACGGCCGCCGAGGAGAGCCGCGTGCTCTCCCGCTGGCCCAACACCCCGGCCCAGCGGCTCCAGTCGTACAACTTCCAGGACCGGTACGTGCGCCAGATCGACTTCGACGTGCGCATCGACCCCAACGTCACCCCCGCCGGGGACGCCCAGTTCCGGCTGCGGCCGGGTCTCGCGGGTACCGGCACCGTCTCCTTCGAGTCGGTCAACTACCCGGGCTACTTCCTGCGCCACGCCAACTACGACTTCCAGCTGGTCCGCAACGACGGCAGCGCCCAGTTCGCCGCGGACGCCACCTTCAACAAGGTCGCCGGCCTCGCCGACTCCACCTGGTCGTCCTTCCAGTCGTACAACCACCCGGACCGCTACATCCGCCACTACGCCTACTACCTGAAGCTCGACCCGATCACCACCGCGACGGGACGCAGTGACGCCACCTTCCGCGTGACGAGCTGACCCGCATCGCCAGGAGTGCCGGCGCCTCCAGGTCGGCGCCGGCGCGGATGCGTCACCCCAACCCGCCACGTCCGAACGGCCGAACAGCATGAATGCGTCCGCTCACCCTCATACCCCCGCCTGATGAAGGAGTCCTTCATGATCAAGCCACCGTGGATACGCAGTGTCAGACGCGCGCTGCTCGCGGCCGGTGCCACCGCCGCCCTCGCCGCCGGCCTGCTCACCGCCACGGCCGCCCCCTCGCAGGCCGCCACCCAGGGGCCGTGCGACATCTACGCCGCGGGCGGCACCCCCTGCGTCGCCGCGCACAGCACCACGCGCGCCCTGTACGGGGCGTACAACGGCCCGCTCTACCAGGTCAAGCGCGCTTCCGACAACGCGACCAGGGACATCGGCCTGCTGAGCGCAGGCGGATACGCCGACGCCGCGCAGCAGGACTCCTTCTGCGTGAACACCAGCTGTGTCATCACCGTCATCTACGACCAGTCGCCCAAGGGCAACAACCTCACCCAGGCGCTCAAGGGCCACTGGCCCGGTCCGGCCGAGAACGGGAACGACAACCTGGCCAACGCCTTCGAGGCGCCGGTCACCGTCGGCGGCCACAAGGCGTACGGCGTCTACGTGGCCCCAGGCACCGGCTACCGCAACAACAACACCAACGGCATCGCCACCGGCGACCAGCCCGAAGGCATGTACGCCATCTTCGACGGCACGCACTACAACGCCGGCTGCTGCTTCGACTACGGCAACGCCGAGACGACCGGCAACGACGACGGCAACGGCACCATGGAGGCCATCTACTTCGGCAACAGCACGGGCTGGGGCTCCGGCAGCGGTACCGGCCCCTGGATCATGGCCGACCTGGAGAACGGCCTGTTCTCCGGGGTCAACCGCGGCGTGAACGCGGGCGACCCGACCATCAACCACCGGTTCACGACCGCCATCGTCAAGGGCGGCCCGAACCACTGGGCCATCCGCGGCGGCAACGCCCAGTCGGGCGGTCTGTCCACCTTCTACGACGGCGTGCGCCCCAACGCCACCGGCTACAACCCGATGAAGAAGCAGGGCGCGATCATCCTCGGCATCGGCGGCGACAACAGCAACACCGGCCAAGGCACCTTCTACGAAGGCGTCATGACCCAGGGCTACCCCACGGACGCCACCGAGAACGCCGTCCAGGCCAACATCGCCGCCGCCGGCTACGACAGTGGCTCGACCGGCACCGGAACCCTCACCCCCGGCTCCCGGATCTCCCTGCAGGCCACCACCTCGCCCTGTTGCACCTCCCACTACCTGCGCCACAACAGCGCCGACACCAAGGTCGTCATCTCCAGCATCAACTCCGCCAGCCCGGCCACCGACAAGGCCGACGCCACCTGGATCGTCCGCGCCGGACTGGCCAACACCTCCTGCCTGTCCTTCGAATCCGCCGACAAGCCCGGCCGGTTCCTGCGCCACTCCAACTACCAGCTCTACCTGAACACGGACAACGGCGGCAGCTCGTTCGCCAAGGACGCCACCTTCTGCCCCACCGCGGGCAACAGCGGCGTCGGCACCTCCTTCCAGTCCTCCAACTTCCCGACCAAGTACATCCGCCACTACAACTACACGGCCTACATCGCCGGCAACGGCGGCACCAACGCCTGGGACAACACCAAGTCGTGGGCCCAGGACACCAGCTGGCTCACCGCGGCTCCCTGGAACTGACGAGGGACCGAACCCGTGGGCGGCTCCTGGCCGGGGCCGCCCACGGGTTCTCCATCCGCCCGCACCTTCCTACGTCCCGGAGGCACCAGATGAGCGCAACACCCCTCCCGTCGCGCCGGTTCTTCCTCGGCATGGCCGCGGCCGTTCCGCTGTCCACCACCGGCGTGCTGACCCTCGGCAGCCGGTCCGCGAGCGCCGCGACGACCTCCCCGTTCGTCATGGCCTACTTCACCCAGTCACCGAGCAACCTCGGCACGGACTACGGCCTGCACCTCGCCGTCAGCACCGACGCGCTGCAATGGATGCCGCTGAACCAGAACAACCCCGTCGTGACCCCGACCGCGGGCGACGGCGGTCTGCGCGACCCCTTCATCCTGCCCAAGCAGGACGGCACCTACGTCGTCATGGCGACCAACCTGAAGGGCACCGACTGGACCAAGAAGAGCCCCTACATCCACGTCTGGGACTCCGCCGACCTGCACTCCTTCGACAACTACCGCCTGCTGAAACTGCACGACATGGCCACCCACACCTGGGCGCCCGAAGCCTTCTGGGACGCCTCCCGCGGCCAGTACGCCATCATCTACTCGGCCGTCAACAGCAGCGGACACAACGTGATCATAGTGAACTACACCACGGACTTCCGGACCGTGACGTCGCCGCAGGTCTTCTTCGACCCCGGCTACGACATCATCGACGGCACCCTGGCCAAAGACCTGAACGGCGTCAACTACCTGTACTACAAAGGCCACAACAGCCTCACGGGTGCGAAGTCCACCTCCCTCGCCCCCGGCAGCTTCACCCAGTTCACCTCGGGCCTGGCACCCCAGGGAGGCATCGAGGGCCCGATCCTCGCCCAGGCCGCCGGCACCTGGTACCTGTGGGGCGACGCCAACGCGCTCTTCTACACCTGGCAGACCAGCGACCTCTCCACCGGCACCTGGACCGCCACCGACCGGCGCGTCTACACCCAGCCGCTGAACTCCAAGCACGCCGACATCAAACCGATCCCCCAGACGGTGTACGACAACATGGTCGCCAAATGGGGAAAGCCGGCCTGGAACCGGCTGAAGTCCTACAACTTCCCGAACAGATACTGGCGGCAGGCCGACAGCATCGGCCGCATCGACCCGTACCCGTTCGACCCCTACACCGACTCGGAATGGAAGGTGGTGCCGGGACTGGCCGACTCCTCCGGCATCTCCTTCCAGTCCGTCACCGACCCGACCCGCTACCTGCGGCACGCCTACTTCCAGCTGCGACTGGACACCAACGACGGCACCGCGAAGTTCGCCCAGGACGCCACCTTCCACAAGACGGCCGGGCTCGCCGACCCGTCCTGGTCGTCGTTCCGCTCGCACAACTACCCGGACCGCTACATCCGGCACTACGACTACGTGCTCCGCATCGACCCGATCTCCACCACCACCGGCAGGGCCGACGCCACGTTCTCCGTCTGGTACTGAGGCCGCGCGCCGCTCCGACTCCCGCGGGGGCACAACCGCAGCAACATGCTGATGACGGCAGCCGGGCCGGCACGCTCGCATGGAAGTACGCCACTACGCCGGGGAAGCCGTCGTCCACACCGATGAGGCTACGTACGAGTGCCGGTCCGTCCTGCGCTCGCTGGCCGAGCTGGCAGCCCCCAAGGTGTCCGAGCACCTGGGACCGCACCATCGGCAAGCACACCGCGCCGTTCCTGCCGTACGGCCTCGACGGAGCCCAGCTCGGCATTGCAGATCCAGGGAGCGCGGCGGTGTCCGGTAGCGGGGAAGCGCGGGCGGCCCAGTTCGCCGTAGCCCGGGCGGTACAGCTCGACGTCCGGCCCGTGAGCGGCTTGCCTTCCCCGTCAGGGCGAGGACGTAGGACAGGCCGCGCTCCTGCAGGCCGTGGCGGAAGGGCGTGTCGGCGCCGTAGCCCGCGTCGGCCACCACCACCGGCGCCTTGAGCCCCCAGTCCAACACGTTGTCCAGCAACCCGAGGGCCGGGCGCCACTTCTCCAGGTGGACGGCGCCCTCGGGGGCACCGCCCCGGCGGCAGCGGGCGGGGTCGTCGGTCCACTCCCGGGGCAGGTGCAACTGCCAGTCCAACGGGCACGACGCGCAGTTCGTGGCAGCGTGCACGCTCACCGCGACCTGGCAGTTCGCCCGCTTCCCCAGCGCTCCGCAGTGCGGCTGGGCCCTCCGGCCGAGGCCCGGCCGCACATGGGGACCGACGCGCCGTAGACCAGACACATCACCTACGAACTCCGCCAACTCACCCCGGAGCCGCTTCACATCCCCCAACTTCACACCCAGAAGATGCCCACCAACAGGAAAGATCGCTTGCTGAATTGCTGGCGGCTCCAGACGGCGTTCTGCCGGGCGAGGGCGAGCAGGGTGACAGCACGGGCCTGGCCGGAGCCGGCGGGCAGTGGTTGGTCTCGATCGTCTCCAGATCCTCCGCCTCATCCAGAACACCCCTGTAGGTGAGGATGCGTCCTCAGCCTCACCGACGTCCTCGGCCGGCGTCAACCCACCGTCAGCCACCGCCGCAAGACCATGACCAACGGCCGGACTCTTCACCCGCGAAGGCTGCGGCTCCTGGGCCTGGTGCACCGTCAACCAGCACGGACTCGACGCGGTCCGCGACATCCTCCGCCGGCCATCGAGTAGGACTCGAAGATCAAACCGGAACCCGCACCGAGACCACCTCTGAATCCCGAGTTGTGTACGAGTTCTCTGTGGGGCTCATCCAGGATTCCGCGAATCCGCCGACCGTCGCCGATCGGGCGAACAGCACCACCTCGCCCTCGCCGCGCTCCTCGCGCAGTCGCTCGACGACCCAGGCGGTGGGCGCCTGGGCCGGTGAAGCCGACCAGCGCCGTGCCGGGCTGCCACAGGTTCCACAGCCGGGCGAGCACGTCCTCAGGTCGGGCGAGCGCTTCTTCTTCGGAGGGCAGCCATGGGCGAGCAACTCATTGTGGCAGGCGGCCGAGGACATGCAGAGTGACAGGTATGGGGGAGAGCGACGTGTCCCCCGGCGCCACGCGCTCTCCCGTTGCGTTCGGGGTCAGTGGAGTGCGACTGCGGTCCAGGACACCGGCGGCAGTTCGATGGTGAGCACGCCGTCGGTCAGGGTGGCGTTCGGGTTGGTGCGGGGGACCACGCGGTCGGGTTCGGCGAGGGTGTTCTTCGCGTACACGTCCTGGTCGGCGAGCGTGAGCGCCTCGAGGATGCGCGAGGAGCCCAGGCTGCGGACGTCGACGGTGACCTGGGTGGGCTGCGAGAGGCCGCGGTTGACGAGGAAGAGCGCGGACCGGTCCTCCTCGACGGTGGCGACGGCGTCGATGACGGCGGCCTCGCCGTAGCGTGCCGTGGTGTAGGTCGGCGACTCGATCGCGGGGCGGATCACCTCGCCGGCGGCGAGCCGGCTGGTGATCGAGAACGGGTAGAAGGAGGTCTGCCGCCAGGCCGGGCCGCCGGGCTCGGTCATGATCGGCGCGATCACGTTGACGAGTTGCGCGAGCGAGGCCGAGGTGACGCGGTCGCTGCGCTTGAGGAGGGTCATCAGCAGGTTGCCGACGACGACGGCGTCCGCCACCGAGTAGACGTCCTCCAGCTGCCGGGGGGCGTGCCGCCACTCGTCGTTGACCTCGTCGGACTCATGGAACTCCTTTTGGTACCAGACGTTCCACTCGTCGAACGAGATGTTGATCTTCTTGTTGGAGCGCTTCTTGTATCCCACGTGGTCGGCGGTCGCGACGACGGTGTCGATGAAGTAGTCCATGTCGGTCGCCGCGGCGAGGAAGGAGCCGAGGTCACCGTCGAGCTCCTGGTAGTAGGCGTGGCAGGAGACGTAGTCGACGTGGTCGTAGGTGTGCTCGAGCACCGTGCGCTCCCAGTCGCCGAAGGTCGGCATCCAGGAGCCGGAGGAGCCGCAGACCACGAGTTCGAGGTCCTTGTCGGCCATCTTCATCGCGCCGGCGGTGCGGGCGGCGAGCTTGCCGTAGTCCTCGGCGTTCAGGAAACCGGTCTGCCAGGGCCCGTCCATCTCGTTGCCGAGGCACCACATGCGGATGTTGTGCGGCTCCGGCGTGCCGTTGGCGATGCGCAGGTCCGAGAGCGCGGTGCCGGACGGGTGGTTGGCGTACTCCAGCAGGTCGAGGGCGCTCAGGATGCCCCGGGTACCGAGGTTGACCGCCAGCATCAGCTCCGAGCCGGTGAGCTTGAGCCATGCCGCGAACTCGTCCAGGCCGACCTGGTTCGACTCCAGCGAGTGCCAAGCCAGATCGCGGCGCACCGGGCGCTTGTCGCGCGGGCCGATCGAGTCCTCCCAGCGGAAGCCCGAGACGAAGTTGCCGCCCGGGTAGCGGATCGTCGTGCTGCCGAGCTCACGGACGAGGTCGACGACGTCCATGCGGAAGCCGTCCTTGTTCGCGCTCGGGTGCTCCGGTTCGTAGATCCCGGTGTAGACGCAGCGGCCGAGGTGCTCGACGAAGGAGCCGAAGGTACGGCGCCGGACCGGAGCGACGACGGCCTGCCGGTCCAGAACGATGTGAGCGCGGTGCAATGCGGTGGTCCTTTGCTGTGAGGTGCGGAGTCGGGTGGCGGATGTCCTACTTGACGGCGCCTGCGGTCAGGCCGTTGCGCCAGTACCGCTGGAGGCTGATGAAGGCGACGAGCAGGGGGATCAGCGACAGGGCCGCGCCGGTGATCGACAGCAGCGGGGGCACGCCGCTGGCGAACTCCGAGCGCCACTGCACCAGTCCCACCGTGACCGGCTGCAGGGAGGGGGAGTTGAGCATGAGTGAGGGCAGCAGGTAGTTGTTCCAGATGCCGACGAACTGGAACAGGAAGACGGTCACCAGTGCCGGGGCCATCAGCGGCAGGGCGATCCGGAAGAAGGTCCGCCGTTCGCCTGCTCCGTCGAGCCGTGCGGCCTCCAGCAGTTCGTCCGGGACGGACGCCGCGGCGAAGATCCGGCACAGGTAGACGCCGAACGGGCTGACACAGCTGGGCAGCAGCACCGACCAGTAGGAGTTGGTGAGGTCGAGCTTGGCCATGAGCAGGAACAACGGCAGGGCGAACATCGGCGCCGGAATGAGTACCGAGGCGAGGATGACGTTGAACACGCTTTCCCGACCGCGGAAGCTGAACTTGGACAGCGCGTAGCCGGCCATCGCGGACAGCAGGGTGCTGACGGTCGCGCCGACGAGGCTGTACAGCGCGCTGTTGGCGAGCCAGGTGGAGAATATGCCGCCCTCGAAGCTGAACACGGTTCTGACGTTGGCGACCAGGTCGAAATGGGAGAACCACAGCGGCGCACCGGTGTAGAGGTAGCCCGAGCCCTTGGTCGCGGAGACGAACAGCCACCACAGCGGGATCAGCGTGTACAGGGCCATCAGGCCCAACACCCCGTTGACGGCGACCTTGCTCGCGATCTCGGTACCGCGGGGGGCCCGTCGGGTCGGTCGGCCGGCGTGAATCACGCTCATGCCATCGCTCCCTTGCGCTGGGTGTACTTGAGGAATCCGAACGAGAGCACGAGGGTGAGCAGCGCGAGCACGACGGACTGGGCGGCGGCCAGGTTCTGGCCGCCCAGGTCCATGCCCAGGGTCGTGTTCATGATCGGGGAGAACTTCGGCGAGACGCCCGGGATGCGCGCGCCGACCAGCACCGCCGGCTCGGTGTACAGCTGCGCCGTCCCGATGATGGAGAAGACCGTGGTCAGCACCAGCGCGGGACGCACCAGCGGGATCTTCACCGCCCACGCCAGGCGCCATCCGGTGCAGCCGTCGAGCGCGGCGGCCTCCATCACCTCGGCGGGGATCGTCTGCAGCGCGGAGTAGATGATCAGCATGTTGTAGCCGGTCCAGCCCCACGTGATCATGTTCCCGATCGAGACCGGAACCCACGACGGCGACAGGAAGTCGACGTCGATCCCGAGGTGGGACAGCGGTCCGGTGAACGGTGACAGGCTCTTCGCCAGGAGGAAGGACCACATCACCGCGGCGATCGCACCCGGCAGCGCGTAGGGCAGGAAGAACGCGAGTCGGAAGGTCCTCCGCAGCCGGGCCGAGCGGGAGTCCATCAGGAGCGCGAGCAGGAGGGCCAGGCCGAGCATGACCGGGACCTGGACGCAGCCCAGCAGCACGACCCGGACGATCGACGCGAGGAAGTCGTGGTCGCGGAAGACGTCGGCGTAGTTGGACAGTCCCGCGAACTCCGTGGACTGCGCACCGCCGAACAGCCCGGCGCGGTGGACGGTGAAGAAGCTCTGGTAGATCGCGTAACAGATCGGCGCGACCATCATGGTCAGGAAGAGCACCGCGAACGGCGCCAGGAAACCCGACGCGGTCCACGCGGTACGGCGGCCGGCGCGCCGAGGCCGGCCGGCCGGGGAGACGCGGGGGGTGACCGCGGGCGCCGGCCGCGGCGGCGACGCGGTCCGGGTGCTGCTGGGACTGCTCATGGAAACCTCGCTGGGCGGTTCGTCGTCAGGGAGCGGGTTCCCGCGGCGCCGGGTACGGGCGGCCGCGGGAACCCTTCGGGGCGGCTCGAGTCCCGCCGCCTCAGCCGTTGGTCACCGACAGTCCGAGCTGCTTGATCGTGGCGACCGTCGAGGCCTGGACCTTGGCGACCGCGTCCGGATAGGTGCCGGAGCCGATGGCACCGGTGAGGTCCGTCTCGACCTGCTGATAGGTCGGGCCGTTGGTCCAGGTGGTGGGGACCTGCGCGGCGGAGGCCTTGTACAGGTCGCCGACCTTCTGGCCGCCGAAGAACGGGTCAGCCGCCGCGAGCGACGGGTCGTCCTGTCCTGCCTTCGACGCCGGGTACAGCCCGGCGTCGATGCCCGTTTTCACGGCCTGCGGGTCGCTGGACAGGAACGCGGCGAACTGCGCGGCTTCGCGGGGTGTCTTGCACCCGGTCATCACCGAGGTGGCCGAGCCGCCGTTGCTGGAGCTCTTGCCGTCGCCGGCCTCCCAGGTCGGCATCGGGGCGACCGCCCACTTGCCGGACTGGTCCTTCAGGTCCGACTTCAGGCCGCCGGCGGCCCAGGACGCGTTGACGAACGTCAGCACCTTGCCTTCTTCGGCGGCCTTGTTGAACTGCGGGTCCCAGGCGTTGCCGGTCTTCGTCACCAGACCCTTGTCCTTCAGCTCCTGCCAGAAGGCGGCGACCTTCCGGGTGCCGGGGTTGTCGATGCTGACGGTCCAGCTGTTCCCCTGGGTCGAGTACCAGGACTGGCCGGTCTGCAAGCTGTAGGCCGCCAGATCGTTGCCCTCGCCGGGCGCGGTGCCGAACTTCACGCTCGGATCGGCGGCGGCGACCTTCTCGGCGTCGGCCTTGTACTCGGCCCAGGTGGCCGGCGGGTTGGTGATGCCGTACTTGGCGAAGAGGTCGCTGCGGTAGAAGAGGACCATCGGGCCGACGTCCACCGGGATGCCGTAGATCTTGCCGCCGATACTGGAGGCGGAGACGGCCGACGGGAGGTACTTGGCCGTGTCGGCGCTCGCGTACCGGGTGATGTCCATGACCGTGTTCTTCACGAGCATCGACGGGATGGCCTGGTACTCGATCTGGGCCAGGCACGGGCCCTTGCCGGCGGTGATCGCGTTGCTGATCTGGGTGTAGCCGCCCTTGCCACCCGACGGGATCTTCTTGAAGGTGACCTGGCTGTCCGGGTGGGCCGCGTTCCACTGGTCGACGATCTTCTCGTACGGGGCCCAGCCCCAGAACTCCATGGTCACCGGCCCGGCCTGGCTCTTCTCGCCGTTGGCGGAGGAGCTCTTGGTGCTGCTGCACGCGCCGAGGCCGGCCACGAGGAGCGCCGAGGTGGCGAACGCCAGGAGTCTGCGGGTGCGTATGGTGGTGCTGTTCATGTGAGGAACCCTTTGGTCACGGTGAGTGGGGGGCCTTGCAGGACGGCTGGTGGGCGGGCGGGCAAGGCCCGCCTACCAGCTGGTTCGGAACTCCACGCCGAACGCGGTGGGGACCGCGGCCAGGACGGACGGTGCCGAGGGGCCCGGTCCGCAGGCCGCGCTGCCCAGGCCGTGGTGCGCCTGGTCCAGTTGCAGGTGCAGCCGGCCGCCGGGGACCAGGTCGTGCTGGTGGGCCGCGGCGGTCAGGGCCTCGGTGCTCCAAGGGCGCACGGTCAGGTCGATGACCGGGGTGCCGGTGATGAGCAGGGTGCCGTCCGGGACGGTGATCCGGGCATGGCGGACGTGGTGGCGGTTGCCGTTCTCCTGCGGGCGGACGTACGGGGTCTGCATCGCCGAGACGGCCGACCGGTAGCGGCCGACACGCGCCGCAGCGCGGGAGTCGCGGTAGGCCTCGCCGGGGCCGGGGCCGAACCACTCGACCTCGGCATCGGTGCCGGGCAGCGACATCGCGACCCCCAGCCGGGGCAGCGGCACCGGCCAGGCGCCGTCGGGGGTGACGGTGGTGTTCAGCCGGAGCCGGATCCCGTCCCCGCCGGGCCCGTCGCAGGCCGTCCAGCGGTAGACCACGTCGAGCCCGGAGGAGGATCCGGCGGCGGCGAGCCGGGCGGTGACCGTGAGCCCCGATGCGTCGGGCTCGACGCGCAGGACCTCGTGGCGCATCCGGTGCAGTCCGGCGGCGAGCCAGGCGTTGATCTGTGGCTCGCCGAACGCGCTGAGCCGGTCGTTGTCGGTCGGGGCACGCCAGACGTCCAACCGCGGACCGTCGAGCTCCAGGTCGCCGAGCCGGACCAGCAGACCGCTGCGCGCGTCGAACCGCGCGGCGCCCAGTGCGAGGTACCCGTCGTGAACGGTCGCCGCCACCGGGGCGAACGGGACGGGCGAGCTCGCCGGAACGACCAGCCCCTGGCCCCAGGCGACCTCGTGGCCGGCCCCGGCCCAGCTCTCGTCGGCGGCGAGCACCGCGGTCACGGTCAGCCACACCTCCTGGCCCGATCCGTTCTTACGCGCGGAGTCGAGCGCGGCGGTGAGGTCGACGGGCCACTCGACGGTGCCCGTCGCGCCCGGTTCGGTCGCGGGGACGGTCAGGCTGCCGGAGCCGACCGGCTCTCCGCCGGCCTCGACGGTCCATCGGAAGTCCAGGTAACCGCTGTGGCGGACGTGGTGCAGGTTGTGCACGGCGATCCGCCGCGCCGCCGGATCGAGGTGAATCCGGACCGGCTCGACGACCTTCTTGTACTCGACCAGGCCCGGCGACGGCGTGCGGTCGGGGAACAGCAGCCCGTCGGCGACGAAGTTGCCGTCGTGGACCTCCTCCCCGAAGTCGCCGCCGTAGGCGTAGAAGGACCCGTGGTCGTCCGGCCCGGCGCGCCGGAGGATCCCGTGGTCGAGCCACTCCCAGATGAACCCGCCAGCCAGGCGCGGGTGCGCCTCGATGACCTCCTGGTACTCGGACAGCCCGCCGGGGCCGTTGCCCATGGCATGCCCGTACTCGCACAGCACGACCGGCAGGGAACGGCGGTGGGCGTCGTTGGCCGGGTCGGCGGTCGGGGGTTCCTGGCGACGCCCTGCGGCGGCCAACTCGTCCAGGCCGATGTACATGCGGGAGTACAGGTCGACGTAGGAGCAGCTCGCCCAGTCGCCTTCGTAGTGGATCAGGCGGCTGTCGTCGCGCTGCCTGATCCATGCGGCCGCGGCGGCGAGGTTGGCTCCGGTGCCGGACTCGTTGCCCAGCGACCAGACGATGACCGAGGGGTGGTTCTTGTCCCGTTCCACGAGCCGCGCGGCCCGGTCCAGGTAGGCCTCGCGCCAGGCGGGGTCGTCGCTGGGGTTGCGCCGCCAGCTGCCGGGCTCGAAGCCGTGCGTCTCGAGGTCTCCCTCGCAGAACACCCACAGCCCGTGTTCGTCGCACAGGTCCAGGAAGCGGTGGTCGGGCGGGTAGTGGCTGGTGCGCACCGCGTTGATGTTGTGCCGCTTCATGAGCAGCACGTCGGCTGCCATGGTTTCCTCGGTCAGGGTCCGGCCCGTCAGCGGGTGCCATTCGTGGCGGTTGACGCCCCGCAGGGAGATCGGCCGGCCGTTGGCGGTCAGCACTCCGTCCACCACGGCGACCGTGCGGAAACCGATGCGCAGCGGGATCCGCTCCCCGGCCTCCGAGACCAGTTCGCCGGAGTACAGGCGCGGGTTCTCGTCCGACCAGGGCTCGACACCGTCGACCGTGTGCGGTCCGGCCGGGTCGGCGGCGGTGATGCCGAGTTCGGGCACCGACAGCGACACCCGGCTCGAGGCGGTGACGTCGACGGCCAGAGTGCCCCGGCCCGTGGCGTGGTCGTAGCCGACTCGAACGAAGTAGTCCTCGACACCGCGGGCGGCCACGGTCACCGACCGGAAGATCCCCGACAGCCACCACATGTCCTGGTCTTCCAGGTAGCTGCCGGACGACCACTGGTGCACGCGCACCGCGAGCACGTTCCGGCCCGGCCGCAGTGCGGCCGAGACGTCGAACTCGGTCGTCAGCCGGCTGCCCTTGCCGTCGCCGAGCCGGACACCGTTGAGCCAGACCGCGAACGCGGAGTCGACGCCCTCGAACCGGAGCACCGCGGCCGCCGCCGGGAACCCGTCCGGGACCTCGAACGCGCGGCGGTACTCGCCGGTCGGGTTGTGCCGGGGCACCCGCGGGGGGTCGACCGGGAACGGGTAGAGGATGTTGGTGTAAGCGGGGGCGCCGTAGCGGGGCTCACCGGGTAAGCCGGTCATCTGCCAGCAGGACGGCACGGCGAGCAGGTCCCACGCGGTGTCGTCGAAGTCCGGTGCGGCAAGGTCCCCGGTGAGGTCGTCCAGCCCTGACGCCAACCGGAACCTCCAGTCGCCGTCGAGCGCGATCACGGGCAAGTCGGAGGTGAAGGCGGCACGCGGCCGCAGCCGTCCGGTGCCCGGCGACCGGTCATCGACGTAGGCGTGGGGGTCGAGGTCGTTCATCGGAGGTCGCGTTCCTCTCGGGGCTGGTCGGTCGCGCGGGGCGGGGCGCTGCTCGCCCGGACGGTCAGGGTCGGGCGCAGCAACGAGATGACGTTGGTCGGGGGCCGGCCGGAGTCGACGGCTCGCAGCAGCAGTTCGACGGCCTGCTGGGCCATCTCGCGCTTCGGGAAGGTGACCGTGGTCAGCGCCGGTTCGATCCGGCCGACCTGGGCGATGTCGTCGAAGCCGACCACACTGACGTCCTCGGGCACCCGTCGGCCGGACCGGATCACGGCCTCGATGGCGCCGAGGGCCAGGACGTCGTGGGTGGCGAAGATCGCCGTCAGCCCCGGATCGGCGTCCAGTGCCGCGCAGGCCGCGGCGTACCCGCCGGCGGCGTCGTCGCTGGTGCGGGTGAACACCATGCGGTCGTCGATGGTCAGCCCGTCGGCGGCGAACGCCCGGCGCAGCCCGCCGACGCGCAGCGTGTGCGCGGGGAGGTCGGCGATCACCGCGACGTTCCGGTGGCCGAGTTCGCGCAGGTGGCGCCCGGCCAGGAAGCCGGCGTGCTCGTAGTCGATGGACACCACCGGGAGCGTCGTCGGCGGATCGCCCTCCCAGGCGAACAGCGCGACCGGGAAGGCGGCCGCGGTGAGCATCGGCAACTGCTGTTCGACACCGTAGTCCCCGGCGACCAGCAGTGCGTCCACGGAGCGCGCGGCCAGGTTCTCCAGGTGGACCCGGGTGTAGTCGGGGTCCTCGCGCGTCGTGGCCAGCAGCAGGTTGTACCCGTGGCCGACCAGGACGTTCTCCACCTCCTCGACCACTTCCGAGTAGAACGGGTTGGCCACCGACGGCACGAACAGCCCCACCGTCGAGGTGCTGCCCGTACGCAGCGAACGCGCCACCAGGTTCGGCTTGTAACCGAGTTCGGCGATCGCCGTGTTCACCTTCGCCAGGGTCTCCGGCCGCACCTTCTTGCCGGCCACCACGTTGGAGACGGTCTGCTTGGTGACTCCAGCCCGCGCAGCCACCTCCGCCATTGTCACCACGAGCACTCCTGAACTTTTATCGATCCACGAAAGTGGCGTCAGCGTAGACCGCGCCCCGCGCCAGGGCAAGGCATCGCCAGAGAGCCGTAATCCAGCCGTGACGAAGGCTCGTGGGAGACAGTGCACGTGGAACCCCTGGCAGCGCCTCGGAAGCGTGCGGACCGTTGACGGCCCGGGAAATGCGCCATTAACATCCCCGCCACGCCGGTCACGTGGATCGGTCAACGATGCGGAGCCGCCCTGGCGCGCCGCGTCAACCCATCACTCCGTCACCCGCGCCATCCCGCCGAATGCGTCGTGGTGGCCCTCTCGGTCGCGACAGCCCCCACTCACCGCAGCTCGCGGCGGTGTCGCGAATTCTCCCGGCCGTCCCCAGCGGGCGGCGAGCGCCTGAACAGGCCTGCAGAGGTCTCGTCCTGAGGAGAGACAGGCATGATCCGATCGGCCGGCGACGAAGCCGACTCGAACCCCACGTCGACGCGAGGCATCTCGCGCGTCATCCGCATCATCGCTGCCACCACCGGGGCCGCCGTCACGGCGGCGAGCCTCGTGCTCACCGGCGCCGTGCCCGCCCCCGCCGCCACTGCTGTCACGGTCCACACCTACGCACCGTCGGGCGTGGGCGGAGGCACGACGACCTCCCCGGACGTGGCGTCCACCAAGTACCAGGTACAAGCCGCCGGCACGCCCGTCCAGGCTGTCCGGTACACCGCGAACCGCAACAACTTCGACATCGCGCGCTTCGCGTCGGACTCCCGGACGCCGACGATCACGGTCACGCTGCCCAGCACCACGATCGACACGGTGAACATCTACCCGGCGCGCTACTACCCGTCCGGCAGCGTCTCGGTGAGCGCGGACAAGCACACCCTGACGTTCCAGATGTCAGCCGACGCCCGGTTGAACCAAGCGATCGTGATGGTCAACGGCGACTCGACCAACGTCACGGGACAGCCCTACCTGGCGGTCATCAACGACCCTCTGGAGGACCCGGCGCAGCGTCCCGACACCACGAGCGCACCGGACGGTTCCGGTGTCAACCTGCAGACCGGTGTCCTCAACTTCCAGGAGTTCGCCGCGAAGTACCTCGCGGCGCACCCGAACAGCACGGCTCAGAAGGCTCCCGCCGCGACGACGAGCTCCATGGCCGGCAAGACCGTCAACGGCACCGCGGTCCCCGCCGGTCAGCAAACCTCGGCCGGGAGCCTGGTGAGCGCGAGCAGCGTCAACGTGCGGTACCCGAATGTGCGGGCGATGGCCGCCGACGACGTCACATACGCCCTGAAGGCCGCCATCGACACCATCAAGGCCAACCCCACGGCGCTCAACACGCTCTACTTCCCCAACGGCACCTACGTGTGGTCCGGTCTCCTGGTCAACGGTCTGGACGGCAGCACGCTCAAGGGCGGCAAGCTGAAGATCTACACCGACGAAGGGGCCCTGCTGAAGAACCGCATCCAGGCGTACATGGAGGCGTTCGAGCCGGCGATCGGGATCATCAACTCGAGCCACCTCGAAATCGACGGCCGCGGCGTCTTCGACGGCAACGGCGTGGTGAACTACAACGCCCGCAGCGTCGGTGACTCGCACGACGCCTACCGCAGCCAGCACCAGGGCGGCGTCATGGTCATGCACTCATCGGACATCACGTTCAACGACACCTACGAGCGCGACGCGAAGCAGTGGAACTACGAGACCCACACCGCCAGCAGGGTGAGGTTCAACAACATCAAGGCCCTCACCCCGTACGGCCAGCCGTGGATCGACGGGACGGACTTCGCGAGCGGCCAGGACATCACCGCCAACGGCGTCTTCACCCTCGGCAACGACGACGCGTTCGCCTCCGGCCACTACAACCCCAGCGACGGATTCACCCCGCTGGCCCCCGGCGTGTGGGGCAACTTCCAACTCGGCACCTCCACCCCCGACGTCCAGGGCTATGCCAACGCGGTAGGCGCCCACGACGCCGTCGCCGATGAGCTCGGGTTCGACAACTACCACTGGGACCAGGCGGACTCGAAGAACATCTCGGTCAGCAACACGCTGAACTGGTCCGTCGGCGCCGGCAACTCGATCCGCATCGGATGGAACTCCTACGGATACCGGCTCAACAACTACACGTTCGACAACTTCAACTCCGTGTCGGCGCCGGCCGGCGGCATCTTCACGCAGAACAGCCCCAAACCGTACCCGCGCATCTCGAGCATCGTGGTGAAGAACAGCTCGTTCGACACCTCCCGGTACACGTCGGGACCGATCAGGCTCAACGGCGGCAACGGATCCACCCAGACCATCACCGCCGACGACCAGGCGACCTACGGGCTCGCCCCCAACCCCGACGGGTCGGGCGCCACGTACACGTATCCCAAGACCCCGATCAGCGTCCTCAGCCTCGACAACGTGTGGTTCTCGCAGCAGAAGACGAACAGCAGCCCGTTGAACGGCGCCACTAACGTGACGCTGAACAACCTCCGCGTCGCGGGCCAGCTCGTCGAATACAGCAGCCAGTTCCCGCTGGCGCCGAGCGGGATCGGCACGCTGACGTCCACCTTCACGGACGCGAACGGCCAGACCCGGAACGTCAAGGACGGCGCCCTCACCAACGGCGACACCTGGGTGGGCGCGTGGACCGGCGACCAGACCAAGAACAACTCCGCGGACCTGACCCTCATCACCCGCAACACCGGGGTCGGTCTGATGGGCGAGCAGTACACCACAGGATCCGGGGACGGAAAGCTCTCCTACATCCAGTTCCCCATCAGCAGCCTCACCAGGGCACCCAGCCAGGCGACGCTCCACCTCACCTACGTCGGCCACCGCTACTCGTCGGTGCCGTCGACCGACACCGACCAGCTCCTCGTCCAGCCCGTCAGCGACACCACCTGCACCGGCGGCGGCACATCCTGCCCGGTCACCACGATGACCTGGCAGAACCGGCCGAGCTTCACCGCCACGACCTCCTCCGTCGCGAAGTCCGCCACCTTCACCCTCGGTTCGACCCTCATCCCCGAGGGCGGCGGAACCCACCAGGGCAACGCCGTCGACGGCCGCGACATCACCGTCGACATCACCTCCTTCGTCCAGAACGCCTACGCGGCCAACCGGTCCACGCTCCTGCTCGCCGTCGGCAACGCGGGGGGCACCAACCATGAGCTGCGCTTCGTCAGCTCCGAAGGCGCCACCGGCTCCGGAAAGCTCACCAACGGGACCGCCGAGATGGCTCCCGGGGTGACCGTGACCCCGTAGACACGCGAGGACGATCCGTCCCCGCGGGCGGGCCGGCCTCGGCCGTCCGGTTCTGCCGTCGACGGCTGATGCAGCCACCGCATGTCTGACAGAGCGCAGTTGTCCACCACCGCACCCGCAGCGGTGGCGCCCCTGCGCCCAGTTGTTCTCACCGTCCGACAAGGGAGTCCAGCCATGCCACAGCCCGACCTTCCCCTCAACCGTCGGCGTTTCCTCACCACGGCCGCCCTCGCCGCCGGCGCCGCGGCCCTGCCCGGCTTCGTCCGCGCCCCCCGGGCCTCCGCGGCCGTACCGCCCCAGGTCACCCTCCCGGACCGCGGCATCTGGGACAACGCCACCGCTTCGGCCTGGACCGACGGGTTCCTGAGCGGCAACGGCGAGTACGGGGCCGTCTACTACGGGGCGCCCACGCTCGAGAAGATGATCTTCAATCATCACCGGTTCGTGCTGCCCAACGGCAGCCGGAGCGTCATGCCCCCCGTGATCTGGCCGTATCTCGAGACCGCCCGGGACCAGGCGCTGGCCGGCGACTACTCCGGCGCCTCCTCCACCTTCGCCCACGGCTGGGGCCTGCGCTGGACCCAGACCTTCCACCCCGGCTACGAACTCCAGCTCAGCACCCCGGGCATGACCACCGTCAACGACTTCGCCCGCATCACCGACTTCCGCACGGGAGAGATCACCCACACCTGGACCGACCAGTACGGCACCTGGAAGCGCCACGTCTTCGTCTCCCGCGCCGACCAGGTCATCGTCCACGAGCTGCTGCCCGCCGCCGGCCGCACCGTGGACACCACCATCAGCGTCAACACCGCTCTTACGGGCGTGCCGACCAAAGTGTCCTTCTCCGCCACCGCCACCGTCACCAGCGGCGACGGTTACCTGAACCTGCGTGGCACCTACCCCTCCGGCGGTGCCTACGGCTACGAGGGCGTCACCCGCGTCGTGGTCTCCGGCAGCGGCTCCTCCGTCACCGCCGCCGGGCAGACCCTGGTGGTCGCCAAGGCCACCAAGGTGCTGTTGCTGACCAAACTGGGCCGGTACGAGACCTCCACCGGCTGGAACAGCCGGCCCCTGCAGACCGCCCTCGCCGCGCTGACGGCCGACTACGCCACCCTCCTGGGCCGGCACGCCCCGAAGCACCAGGCCATGTACGACCGCTCCGGCATCGACCTGAACGTCTCCGCCGCCGACCGCCGGCTGGCCACCAGCGAGCTCATAGCCCGCCAGAACAGCAACGCGTCCGCCATCGACGTCGCACTGCTGGAGCGGATGTACGACTCCGGCCGCTATCTCTTCGTCAGCTCCAGTGGTGTCCTGCCACCGCGCCTGACCGGCATCTGGACGGGCACCTGGAACGGCTCCTGGGCCGACGACTTCACCACCGACGCCAACATCAACCTGCAGGTCGCCGGCGGCAACATCCTCGACCTCACCGATGCCATGCAGGGCTACTTCGACCTCATCCTCGGCCAGCTCGCCCACTGGCGCGACAACGCCACCAACCTCTACGGCACCCGCGGCTTCCTCGCCCCGACCCGGACCGACGGCGAATACGGGCACATGCTGCACTTCAACAACACCAGCTTCCCCGGCGAGGCCTGGACCGGCGGCGCCGACTGGCTGCTCTACCCGCTGCTGGAGTACTACCAGGTCACCGGTGACAGCGCCTTCCTGAAGAACAAGCTCGGCCCGGCCCTGATGGAACTGGCCCTGTTCTACGAGGACTTCCTCACCCGCACCGACGCCGGCGGCAAGGCCGTCTTCGTCCCCTCCTACTCCATGGAGAACAGCCCGGCCAACACCCGCCAGGCGTTCTCCATCAACGCCACCGGCGACATCATGGCCGGCCGGCACGCCCTCCAGGCCGCGATCGACGCGTCCAACACCCTCGGCCTGGAGCAGGGCAGCGGCCAGGGCGTGCAACGCTGGACCGCCCTGCTCGCCAAGCTGCCCGACTACACCGTCAACAGCGACGGGGCGCTCGCCGAGTGGTCCTGGCCCGGCCTGACCGACAACTACAACCACCGGCACGTCCAGCACCTGTACGGCGCCTGGCCGCTGCACGAGATCAACCCCGAGGACAGGCCCGACCTCGTCAAGTACGCGGCCAAGGCGCTGGACAAGCGAGTCGACCCGAATCATGCCGCCCACGGCAGCCTCCACCGGGCGCTGGCCCGCGCCCGCCTGAAGGACGGCCCCGGCGTCTACAGCAACCTGCTGAAGATCTACGGCAAGAACATGGTGTGGCGGTCCCTGATGACCTCCCACAACCCGGACCTGACCACCTACAACTGCGACGCCGCCAACGCCATCCCCGCCGTCCTCGGCGAAGCACTCGTCTACACCCGCCCCGGTGTCCTCGAGATCCTCCCCGCCCTCCCCGACCAGCTCACGAAGGGCACCATCAACGGCGTCCGCGGCCGCAACCGCACCACCGTCCAGTCGCTGTCCTGGGACACGGCGGCCCGCACGGCCACCGTCACGCTCACCTCGGACACCGACCAGAACATCACCTTCATCTGCCGGCGCGGCATCACCTCCATCAGCACCGGCGCGACGGTCACCAGGTCGTCGCTGGGCAACCACGCCCGCGTCGTGTCGCTGACCGCAGGAACGAGCACCACGATCACGATCGGCCTGCTGACCGGCCCCTTCAAGCTGGTCAACCGCAAGAGCGGCAAGGTCCTGGACGTCTCCGGTGCCTCCACCTCCGACGGCGGGCCCGTCATCCAGAACACGTGGTCCGACAGCGCCAACCAGCAGTGGAAGCTGCTCCCCGACTACGACGGGTCCTACCGCCTGTCCAACGTCAACAGCGCCAAGGTGCTCGACGTCCCGGGCGGCTCCACCAGCGCCGGCACAGCCCTGGACCAGTGGTCGGACACCAACGGCACCATCCAGTGGTGGAAGCTCGTTCCGGCGGCCACCAGCGGCTACTACCGCCTCGTGAACGTCAAGAGCGGACTGTGCGCAGACGTGCAGAGCGGATCCACCGCCGACGGCGCCAGGGTCATCCAGTGGCCCGCCAACGGTGGCTCCAACCAGGAATGGCAGCCCGTGGGGCTGTGACGGCCCTGGACACGTAAACCACCGCACCACCTCCCAGGAGCCCTACCATGCCCGTTCTCCAGATCGACGGCGACGATTTCACCCTCGACGGCGAGCCGTTCCGGATCATCTCCGGCGGCCTCCACTACTTCCGCGTCCACCCCGCCCACTGGGCGGACCGGCTGCGCAAGGCCCGCCTGATGGGCCTCAACACCGTCGAGACGTACGTACCGTGGAACCTCCACCAGCCCCGGCCCGACGTCTTCCGCCTCGACGGCGAACTCGACCTGCCGCGCTTCCTCGACCTGGCCGCCGCCGAAGGACTGCACGTCCTGCTCCGTCCCGGCCCGTACATCTGCGCCGAATGGGAGGGCGGCGGCCTGCCGTCCTGGCTCCTCGCCGAGCCCGACATCCGGCTGCGCAGCCAGGACCCGGTGTACCTCGCCGCCGTGGACGCCTACTTCGAGCAGTTGCTCCCGCCGCTGCTGGATCGGCTGGCCACTCGCGGTGGGCCGGTCCTCGCGATGCAGGTGGAGAACGAGTTCGGCGCCTACAGCGACGACACCGCCCACCTCGCCCACCTCGCCGACCTGCTGCGCCGGCTCGGCGTCGACGTTCCGCTGTTCACCTGCGACCAGCCCGCCGACCTGGCCCGCGGCAGCCTGCCCGGTGTCCTGGCCACCGCCAACTTCGGCAGCCGCGCCCGCCAGGGCCTGGCCGCGCTGCGCGCCCACCAGCCCAACGGCCCGCTCATGTGCACCGAATTCTGGATCGGCTGGTTCGACCGCTGGGGCGGCCACCACGTCGTCCGCGAACCGGACGCCGCCGCCCGGGAGTTGGACGAGCTGCTGGCCACCGGCGCCTCCGTCAACCTCTACATGTTCCACGGCGGTACCAGCTTCGGCTTCACCAACGGCGCCAACGACAAACACACGTTCCGCCCCACCGTCGGCTCCTACGACTACGACGCGCCCCTCGACGAGGCCGGCGACCCGACCCCGAAGTACCACGCCTTCCACGACGTCATCGCCAAGTACGTCCCGGTCCCGGACGAGCCGGTGCCGGCCCCCGCGCCGAAGCTCCCCGCGGCCAGGGTGACGCTCACCGACACCGCACCGCTGTTCGCCGGCCTGCCTGCACTCGGCAGCGCCGAGAAGTCCGAACACCCGCTGACCATGGAACAGTTGCGGCAGGACTTCGGCTACGTCCTCTACGAGGCGACCCTGCCGACTGCCGGCCCCATGAATCTGGAACTGCAGGACGTCCGCGACCGCGCCCAGGTCTTCGTCGACGGACAGCCCATCGGCGTGCTCGAACGGGAGAACCACGAACGGGCCATCGCGTTCACCGCCCCCGCGGCCGGCAGCGTGCTGCGCGTCCTGGTGGAGAACCAGGGCCGCGTGAACTACGGCCGAGGAATGCACGACCGCAAGGGCCTGCTCGGCCCCGTCCGGCTCAACGGCGCCGAACTGACGGGCTGGGCCAACCACCCGCTGCCCCTGACCGACCTCAGCGGCCTCGCCTTCCTACCCGCCGAGGGGCCCGCCGTCGGGCCGGTCTTCCACCGGGGCACCTTCGACATCGAGGAACCGGCCGACACCTTCGTCCACCTGCCCGGCTGGACCAAGGGCAACGTCTGGATCAACGGCTTCCACCTCGGCCGCCACTGGTCCCGCGGCCCCCAGCGCTCCCTGTACGTACCCGGCCCCGTCCTGCGCCCGGGGCCGAACGAGATCACCGTGCTCGAACTGCACACCACGTGCCTCGACCGCACAGTAGAGCTTCGCGAGCAGCCCGACCTCGGCCCCACCGAGGAGTGACCGACCAGCCCAGAACAGCCGGTGGGGGCGGGGGCTCACGACGTTCGAGCGGCCGGGGGTTGCGCCTGGGCTTCGACCACCAGCGCGTGGCCGGGACGGTTGGCCGTGTCCGGGGCGGCCAGGCCGACCTGGGCCAGGTACCGGCCGGTCAGGGTGAGGGCGGTGGACCGCTTCGCCCAGGCGGGCCAGGTGTGTTCGGGCGCGGAGAGCTCGGGATGCACGCGCAGGGTGTAGCGGGTCCGGGGTTCCAGCCCCGGGAGGCGTACGGGCGCGCCGCTCTCGGCGACGGAGGTGGCCAGCTGGACGTAGGCGAAGACGGCGTGGGAGCGGTCCGGGGACACGACGCCGTGGACCCAGGCCGCCGGGTCGGGGTGGTCGGCGCGGACGACGTCGCCGCTGTGGAGCAGCGGCCGCAGCTGCTTGTAGGCGCCGACCCACGCGGTGAGCGCGCGCAGTTCGTCCTTCGACCAGGTCGAGAGGTCCGATTCGATGCCGGCGTGTCCGAACAGCGCGGTGGCGCAGCGGAAGGCGAGCTCGGTGTGGCGGTGGCTGATGTGGGCCGGGGAGGAGCCGATGTGGGAGCCGATCAGCTCGGAGGGCAGGAGCAGGCCGGTCCAGCGCTGGATGGCCTGGCGTTCGATCGGGTCGATGTTGTCCGACCCCCAGATCCGGTCGGTGCGTTCGAGGATGCCGAGGTCGGCGCGGGCGCCGCCGGAGGAGCAGGACTCGATCTCCAACCCGGGGTGGTGGGCGCGCAGTTCGTCCAGGAGCCGGTAGACCGCCGTCGTCTGCGCGTGCACGCCGGGTCGGCCGTCGTGGACGGCGTCGGCGAGGTCGCGGTTGTGGTCCCACTTGATGTAGTCGATGCCCACCTCCCCGACCAGGGTGCTGATCCGCTCCAGCAGGTAGGCGTGGGCGTCGGGGTGCGCGACGTCGAGGACGTGCTGGTTGCGCTGCTCGAACGGGAGGCGGTCGGGGTCGGCGAGGAACCAGTCGGGGTGGGCACGGGCCAGGTCGGAGTCGGGGTTGACCATCTCGGGCTCGAACCAGAGGCCGAACTGCATGCCGAGCGCGTGGACGTGGTCGGCGAAGGGACGGAGCCCGTCGGGCCAGACCTTCTCGTCGACGTACCAGTCGCCGAGGCCGGCCCGGTCGTGGCGGCGGTGCCGGAACCAGCCGTCGTCCACGACGAACCGTTCCACGCCGACTTCCGCCGCGGTCCGCGCCGCGGCGCGCAACCGCTCGGAGTCGTGGTCGAAGTAGACCGCCTCCCAGATGTTCAGGGTGACGGGCCGGGTGGTGGCCGGGTGCTGCGGCCGGGCCCGGAGCAGGTTGTGGAATCCTCGGCTGATCCCGTCCAGACCCGTGCCGGAGGCAGCGAAGTACACCCACGGGGTCCGGTAGGACTCGCCCTCCTCCAGCCGGATCTCACCCGCGTCCAGCAGTTCGCCGCCGCCGAGGACCGTCGTCCCGTCGACGAGCCGCTCCGCGTACTGGACGTGGTTGCCGCTCCAGGCGGGATGGACGGCCCAGACCTCGCCGTGCCGGAAGCCGAAGCCTTCGGTGCCGGCAAGCAGCAGCCCGGCGTCGAAGCCGGTGCGGCCGCGTCGGCTCTCCCTCGACCGGACGCCCTGCCGCAGCGGGGAGCGCTGCGGGGAGCGCTCACGGGCCCAGCGGCCGGCGAAGTCCAGCAGTTCCGCGGCGTGGGCGGGGACCGGAAGCACGCAGGTCAGCGCGTCCAGGGTGTAGGCGTCGGTCGCCGTGTTGGTCAGGGTGTGGCGCAGCCGCACCACGCTCTGCTCCGTCATCTCCAGCTCGGTGTCCAGCGCGAGCCCCGCGCCGGGGTCCAGCGCCCGCACGCGGACGGTGCCGCCGCGGCCGTCCTCGGCCTGCACTGCGACCGGTCCGGCGAGCTCGAAGCGCACCGGGCGGACCCGGCCGTCGCGGTGCCCGGCCAGAGCCGGGCGGCCGAACCAGCCCGAGCCGAGTCCTTGACAGGGCATCAGGCTTCCGGCCTGGTGGCCTGGGCTTCGGCCCATGGCGTCGAGTACCTGCGCGGCGTCGCCGGCCCGGAAGCCGGGATCGACGCCCCAGTGCAGCACCCGGGGCAGTCCGGGTCCGGTGGTGTCGAGCGCGAGGGCCGCGTCACCGGCCGACAGCACGACGAGGTTCGCCTCAGTCATCTGGTCCTCGTTCAGGAGTGGTGGTCCTGGTCCGGTGCCCGGCGGAGGCCGGGCCCCCGTCGGTCCCGTCAGCCGTTCCGTCGGCGCTCACACCTGTCCTGGTCCGACGCGTCCACCGGGTCCGGGGACCCGTCGTCGGCGGGGTGGTTCCGCGCCTCCGACGACGGAGCGCTCTTCTAGAGATAGCACGCCCGCCCTTCCGGTGAACATCCCGTGGCCGGGAACGGGCACGGGTGTCGGATCCGCCGTCACCTCCCCGCTGCCACTGATGAATTGGGCGGGCGGCCGGCTCGCGCGGAGGAGGGACGGGCGTGGCGCCGAACCGGCACCGCCCCCGGCCGGAAAAGTCACTGCAGCCATCTTGACGTGCCTGGTCGGGCGGGTATTGACTCCGCTCACACCCGGAGAGCCGTTGTCCTCCCAGCAGGAGGGGAATCGCTCTGCCCTGGATTGTTAGCGCTAACAATCCAGGTTG
Organism: Kitasatospora sp. NPDC051914; assembly: GCF_040680995.1. NCBI lineage: Bacteria > Bacillati > Actinomycetota > Actinomycetes > Kitasatosporales > Streptomycetaceae > Kitasatospora > Kitasatospora sp. NPDC051914. The sequence goes on along the minus strand of NZ_JBFAXX010000030.1, from coordinate 64,817 downwards.
CCGAATGGGGCGGGCGGGCTCGGGACTCCCGTACGCGGCCGGGTGGCAGCTCCATCCCTTGACCTAGGAGATCTCCATGCACAGGCAGAGTTCCACCCGCAGGCCGCTGTCGGTGGTGTTCACCGCCGTGGTCGCGGCCGTGGTGGCGGTGGCGGCGATGCTCGCCGCCGGCCCGGCCCAGGCGGCCACCACCGGCGCCCTCCGCGGGGTCGGCTCGGGCCGTTGCCTCGACGTGCCGAACGCCAGCCAGACCGACGGCACGTTCCTGCAGATCTGGGACTGCTGGGGCGGCACGAACCAGCAGTGGACGTTGACGTCCACCGGCCAGCTGACCGTTTACGGCAACAAGTGCCTGGACGTTCCGGGCCACGCCACCGCGGCCGGGACCAAGGTGGAGATCTGGTCCTGCACCGGCGGTGCGAACCAGCAGTGGCGGGTGAACACCGACGGCTCGGTGGTCGGTGTGGAGTCCGGGCTGTGCCTGGACGTCTCGGGCGCCGGCACGGCCAACGGCACGGCGGTGCAGCTCTGGAACTGCAGCGGCGCCAGCAACCAGCAGTGGACCGGCCTGTCCGGGACGGGCACCACGTGCGCCCTGCCGTCGACGTACCGGTGGAGCTCGACGGGCGCGCTGGCGCAGCCGGCGAACGGGTGGGCCTCGCTGAAGGACTTCACCGACGTCGTCTACAACGGCAAGCACCTGGTCTACGCGACCTACTCCGACGGATCGTCGTGGAAGTCGATGGGGTTCGCGCCCTTCACGAACTGGTCGGACATGGCCTCGGCCGCCCAGACCGCCATGCCCTCGTCCGCCGTGGCGCCCCAGTTGTTCTACTTCGCGCCCAAGAACACCTGGGTGCTGGCCTCGCTGGGGTGGGGCACCGCGTGGCCCTTCACCTACCGCACGTCCAGCGACCCGACCAACCCCAACGGCTGGTCCGCGCCGCAGCCGCTGTTCACCGGTAGCCTCCCCACCGGCGGTCCGATCGACCCGACCCTGATCGCCGACGACCAGAACATGTACCTGTTCTTCGCCGGTGACAACGGCAGCATCTACAAGTCGACCATGCCGATCGGGAACTTCCCGGGCAGCTTCGGTTCCTCGTACACGACGGTCATGAGCGACACGGTGAAGAACCTGTTCGAAGCGCCGCAGGTCTACAAGGTCCAGGGCCAGAACCAGTACCTCATGATCGTCGAGGCGCGCGGCGCGGCCGAGAACCGCTACTTCCGCTCGTTCACCGCCACCAGCCTGAACGGTCCGTGGACCGCGCAGGCCGCCACCGAGGCCAGCCCCTTCGCCGGCAAGGCCAACAGCGGCGCCACCTGGACCAACGACATCAGCCACGGTGATCTCGTCCGCAACAACCCCGACCAGACCATGACCGTCGACCCCTGCAACCTGCAGATGCTCTACCAGGGCCTGCCCACCAACACCCCGTCGGGCACCTCGTACATCCAGCTGCCGTACCGACCGGGCCTGCTCACCCTGCAGCGCTGACCCGGCCGGTCGCACGGTGATCGCAATCCTGAAGGCATGAGGCGGGGCCGGCTCTCACGAGGTCGTGAGAGCCGGCCCCGCGCGCCGTCGGGGACGGCAGGTCAGCCCTTGCCGGTCAGGCGCCAGATCTGGTTCCTCTTGTTGGACAGGTTGCTTGCCGGGTCGCAGGTCCACTGGTGGACGAGGGCGCCCGGGGTGGTGGAGACGCCGGAGACGTCGACGCACTTGCCGCTGTGGACGGCGACCAGCTGGTAGTCCTTGCCGTTGCCGAGTGCGGTGACGGGGTTGAGGGTGAACATCTGGTTCGTGCCACCGCTGCAGGTCCACTGGATGACGGCGGCACCGTCGCCCGTGGAAGCACCCGAGACGTCCAGGCACTTACCGCTGTACTCGTCGACCACCGTGTAGGTGTTCGCACGGCCGGCGACCGGCTTGAAGTCGAGCATCTGCTGGTAGCCGCCCTCGCAGAGGTACTGCTGGTACTGCGTCCCGTCGGTGGTGCCGAGGTTGGTGTCGTCGAGGCACTGACCGCTGTGCTGCACCACCGCGACGGTGGAGACGGTGGTGTTGGACGGTGGCAGCAGGGTGACGGTGTAGCCGTCGGCGGCGTCCGTCCACGGCACCGCCACCGAGGCCGAGTTGTTGCTCACGGTCAGGGTCCGGTCGGAGACCGTCACCGGTCCGGTCACCGCGCCGCCGCCGTTGTTCGGGATGCGCTGGACGATCGCGCGCACCCGGCCGTTCTCCACGACCGAGGTGGTGTCGAGGCGGTTGAGGTTGACGGTGACGTTGCCGGTGTTGCCGTTGTCGCCCAGCAGGATCTTCGCGTTGCGCGCGGTGTTGTCCTTGGTCGCCAGCCCGTCGGTGTTGGTGCCGGGCGTGAGGTTCACGATGTTCCCGGTCTGGGAGCCGTAGTACCGGTAGAGGAACCACTCGCCCTTCGGCAGGTACTGACCGGAGCTGTTCTTGGTGAGCAGGTCGGCCGCGTAGTCGTGCAGGCCGGGGCCCCCTCCCCAGTTGGAGCGCATGCCGTCGGCGCCGGCCCGCTCCAGGCGGCTGATGAACCAGCCGCCGCCACCGGGGTTCTGCTGCTCGCGCCCGGCGTACTCGTTGATCTGGTACGGGCGGGTGTTGGTCAGGCCCGCGGCGGCGAGGATCGCGTTGGCGTTGCTGACGGCCGGGACGGGGTCATGTGGAATGGCGTGCCAACTGTAGATGTCGGGGGCGGAGTTGGTGGCCTTCACGTGGTTCAGGTAGGTGGTCCACCAGGAGTTGGAGGAGCTGGGCGGGTTGGCCACGCTGGGGCCGACGATGAGCTGCCCGGGGAGGTTGGCCCGCACGGCGGCGTGGAACCGCGACCACATCTGCAGGTACTGGTTCTGGGACCGGCCCCAGAAGCCGCTGAGGTCCGGCTCGTTCCACAGGTCCCACTCCACCGTCATGTTGTTGGCCTTGACGTCGGAGATCAGCTGGTTGACGAAGTTGTCGAACTGCGTCCAGTTGCCGTTGTCGCCGGGGAAGCCCTGGCTGGTGGTGCCGTCGGCGCCCCACAGATCGTGCGGCAGGATGACGAACGTGCCGCCGAGGGCGACGGTGCGCCGGTACTGGGCGAGGGTGGCGTTCCAGCGGGTCCGGTAGTCGGCGAGGCTGGTGGCGTAGCCGCCACCGTTGAGCTGCGCGCCGCCGGCCCGCATGAGGTGCCACTTGATGTCCTTGAAGAAGTGGTCCGGCGGCTGCGAACCGTCGGGCGTCAGCCCGTAGATCATGCCCGAGGCGCGGTAGTTGGGGGCGCCTCCGGCGACGGAGAAGTCGACGGCGACGGAGGTGTCGGCGGCCGGTGACGGCGCGGCGGACACCAGGTTCGCGGCCACTGCGGCCAGCAGGACGGCGACGGTCGAAGCCGCTCGTCGTCCGGTGCGGGCCGTTGTACCGGGAAGTGCGGTGGGTGACTTCATGGTGCGGCTCCTCCGGGTGGGAGTGCGGTGAAGGTGCCGGGACCGGAGCGGTCCCGGAGCTGCGGGGGCGGCCGGTCAGCGGCTGTCGCGGTGTGCGTGTGCCTCGGCGAGGAGGAGGTAGCTGCTGGCGGTCCAGGTGTAGGCGCGGTCACGCAGGCCTTCGCCGGTGAGGGCATCGAAGTTCTCGGCGAAGCCGGACTTCTCGCACAGGGCGCGGAAGCGGGCGCTGATCTCGTCGGCCAGGTCCACGTGCCCGGCGCGGCGCAGGCCGTCCTCGACGAGGACGGTGGCGGGCGCCCAGATCGGGCCGCGCCAGTAGCCGTCGGCCCGGTAGTGGGGTGAGTCGGGCCGCTCGGTGGCCAGCCCGTGGGCGGTCAGGTGGGTCTCGATGCGGGCGGCCAGCCGGGCGCTGACCTCGGTGGGCAGGTGCTCGCCGAGGACGACGGGCATCAGGTCCAGCAGGCTCAGGCTGGTGGTGCCCGCGCCGGTGTGGGGGGACCGGGCCTGGAAACGTTCGCCCGTCCACAGGTTCTGGATCACGGCGGCCTGGAGGGTCTCTGCCGAGTGCGCCCAGGCGGCTGCTTCCTCGGCGCGGTCGAGCTCGGTCGCCAGGTCGGCGAGTTCGCGCAGTTGCAGGATCAGGAAGGCGGAGAGATCGGCGGTGATCCGCACGCGCCCGGGGTCGAAGGCGGTGGAGTTGTCCCAGCCGCTGTCGTTGCCGTGCTGGTAGTGCGGAAGCGTCTGTCCGGGGGCGCGCCTGGAGTCGAGCCAGAACCTGCTCCACCGTGCCAGGCGGTGGTACGACTCGGTGAGTTCGGTCCGGCTCGGCGGGCGCGGCAGGCGCTGGCGCAGGTGGCGCAGGGCCCAGCCGTGGATGGGGGGCTTGACGAAGTTGTAGAGGATTTCGGAGTGGGTCACGGAGTCGGGCAGTGCGCCGCTCCCGTCCTGGTGGTCGAACATGATCTGGAACTGGTCCCAGGCCAACCCCGGGGCTCCGGGGGCCAGGGCGAGAGCGTTGAAGCAGTGGTCCCAGCTCCAGACCTTGTCCATCCAGTGCTTGGACATCAGTACGGCAGGGCGCTCGAGGAACCCGGCCGGTCCCACCGTCGCGGACCACAGCACGTAGGCGGCCAGTTCGGCGGCCGGGGTGTCCGGGGTACGCCAGGGGGCGACCGCATCGGCGAACTCGGTGAACGTCCGGTCGGCCCGGTCCGCCGTCTTCTCGTAGGTGTCTGACGGTGCGTAGGGCGGCCGGGCGCTGTCGAGCTCCTCGACGGCCGCTTCCCACCAGCCGGTGTCGTCGCCGGTCAGGGTCAGCCCGCGGTCGGCGGCGCCGAGCGATTCCGCGCCACGGACGTCCGCTTCCTGCCCGGCCAGCACGCTGACGCGGTAGCGCCTGCCGGTCTCGTAGGAGGTGAACACGTAGGAGCCGTCGAGCGGGTCGTGCAGGAAGTACGTGCCGCTGAACGGCGTGAGCCGTTCGGCCGCGGCGCAGATACGCAGGCTCAGACCGGTACCGCGCAGCCGCAGGGTGTCCGCGCACTGGTAGGTCAGTTCGATCTGCCCGCCCTGCCCGGCCCAGGTCAGCCGCCCCGGTGTGGCGTTCCAGTGCGTCTCGACCCGCTCGCCGCCCGCCCCCCGGACGGGGACCAGGCGCAGCACGGGGTGCATGCCGCCCTGGTGGGAGACCAGGTGCAGGTCCTGGGCGCGGACGTGCTCGGAGGTCACGGGTGAGATGTTGAACCAGGAGCCGTGGCTGCTGAACGGAATCTCGCGGATGTTGAAGGCCGGGCCAGTGAGGGCGTCGGTCATGGCAGGGCGCTCGTTTCTGGGGCAGGGCGTGCTCTGCCGACCTCGTGGCGGCCGCGGTACGCGGTCGGCCTACGGGCAGAGGCTTCCGGGGCGGGGAGGTGACGGCGGGGTGTCAGTCCTTGACGGCTCCGGCGGTGACGCCGGCGGCGACGTAGCGCTGGGCCAGGACCAGGATCAGCGCGGTGGGGATCGAGGCGACCACGGCGGTGGCCATGATGGCGTTCCACTGCTGGTTGTTGTTGCCGATGTAGTGGTAGATCCCCAGCGTGATCGGCTCGTGGGCGCCGCCGCCGTCCAGGGTGCTGGCGAAGACGAAGTCGGACCAGGACCAGAGGAACGCGAACAGCGAGACGGTGACGATCGCGTTGCGGCTCATCGGCAGGACGATCGACCAGAAGGTCCGCAGGTTGCCCGCGCCGTCGGTCCTGGCGGCCTGCAGCAGTTCACCGGGGATGCCGTCCATGAACGCGGTGAAGATCAGCACGGCGAACGGGACGGCGATCGTGGAGTCGGCGACGATCAGGCCCGGCACGGACTGCAGCATCCCGAGCTTGAGGTAGATGGTGTAGAAGCCCATCGCCATGATGATGCCGGGGATCATCTGCGCGACCAGCAGCACGAAGCCGACGGCGCCGCCGCCGCGCGGGCGCAGCTTCGCCAGCGCGTAGCCGGCGGGTGCCGCCAGGGCCACCGTGAGTGCGACGGTGCCGAGGGCGATGACGAGACTGGTCCCCAGATACGGGAGTTGCTGGTCCAGGACGGCCCGGTAACCCTCCAGCGTGCCGTGGACCGGGAACCAGTCCGGTGGGGACTTGCGCATGTCCTGGTCGCGGGTGAAGGACACGTTCAGCATCCAGTAGACCGGGAACAGCATCAGCGCGGTGAGCACGACGCCGGTCGCGGTCTTCCACCAGGAGGTGTGTCGTGTGGTCATGACGCCTGCTGCTTTCGCTGGACGCGGATGTAGACCATGCCGAAGAACAGGGCGATCAGGACCAGCAGGTTTCCGACGGCAGCCCCGTGCCCGAAGGCCGGCAGCGCGTTCCCGAAGCCGAGCCGGTAGGACCAGGTCGCCAGCGTGGTCGAGGAGTCGACCGGGCCGCCCCTGGTCATGATCCAGATGATGTCGAAGACCTTGAGGGTGTAGATCAGGCCCAACAGCAGGGTGATCGCCGACACCGGCCGCAGCAGCGGGAAGGTGACGTGGCGGAAGCGCTGCCAGGCGTTCGCGCCGTCCAGGGCGGCGGCTTCGTGGAGGGATGCCGGAATGCTCTGCAGACCGCTGTACAGGACCACCAGGTTGAACGGGATCCCGATCCAGATGTTCGCGATCACCACCGACGCCAGGGACCAGCTCGGGGAGGTGAGCCAGTTGACCGGGCCGATACCCATCGCGTGCAGGACGGAGTTGACGACGCCGGAGTCGCTGTTGAGCATCCACGACCAGGTGGAGGCGGACACGATCAGCGGTAGCAGCCAGGGCACCAGGAACAGGGCGCGAAGCGTGGCCGCCAGGCGGAAGTGCTGGGTGAAGAAGACCGCGAGGGACAGGCCGATCCCGTACTGCAGCAGAAGGCTGGCGGCGGTGAAAACCACGGTGTGAAGCAGCGCGGGCACGAACGTGGGGTCGTCCAGGACCACGTGGTAGTTCGCCAGTCCGGTGAAGGGGGCGTCGCCGTTCACGAACGAGCGCACCGTGTAGTTGCGCAGGCTCAGGTCGATGTTGCGGTAGAGGGGATAGGCGTAGAACACGCCGAGGTAGATCACCACCGGTGTCAGGAATCCCCAGGCCGCCCACTGCGGGGAGCGGGGGCGGGACCTGGTGCGTTCGCTGCCGGTGCGTCCGAGGGACGGGGCGGTGGCAGCCGCCCCGTCTCCGCCGCGCACAGAGCGGCTCTCCGGAATCTGTGCCGTGTCGTTCATCAGAGGTCCTGTCGTCCTCGCGGCTGGTGGCGCTAGCGGGCGGCGGCCGACTGCGCCGCGGACAGGGCGGCCTGCGGCGACTTGGAACCGGTCAGCGAGGCCTGCACCGAGGTCCACAACTGCTCGGAGATCTTCGGGTACTTGGTGCCCAGGTCGTCGCTGGTGCGGCCCTTGGCGGCCTTGACCGCGTCGATCCACGGCTTCAGGTCGGGGCCGGCGGCGGCCTGCTTGTCCTGCACCGCGGGAGTGGGGGCGACGTAGGACAGCGTGGTGTCGGTGGCGAGGGAGTTGTCCGCGCTGGTCAGGCAGGACACCAGCTTGTCCGAGACGCCGTAGCGGCCGGTCTTCTTCTGGACCGGGACGGTGACGAACTCGCCACCGGTCGGCGCCGGGGCGGTGCCACCGGTCATGCCGGGGACCGGGATGACCCCGTACTCGAAGCCGGCCTTCTTCGCGTTGGCCAGCTGCCAGGTGCCGTTCTCCGCGAAGGCGAACTCGCCCGTGGCGAACTCCTGCCAGCTGGTGGTCTGCGTGTTGCTGATGACCGAGTTGGGAGCCAGGCCCTGCTTGACCCAGTCGGTCCACAGCGACAGTGCGGAAGCGGCCTGGGCGGAGTCCAGGTGCGTGAGCTGCGCACCCGACCCCCAGAACCACGGGAGGAACTGGAAGCTCCCCTCCTCGGTGCCGATCGCGGAGAAGGTGATGCCCTTCTTGCCGGCGGCCTTGACCTTCGTCAGGGCGGCGGTCAGCGACGCCCAGTCCTTGATCGAGGTGACGTCCACGCCGGCGGACGTCAGGACCGCCTTGTTGTAGTACAACGCCAGCGTGTTCGCGCCGATCGGGGTACCGAACGTCTCGCCGCCGCTCTGACCGGCCGCGAGCAGGTTGGGCGACACCGCCGAGGTGTCGATCTTGTTCTCCTTGGTCGACGTCAGCACACCGGCCTGGGCGAGCGTGGAGACCACCGGATTGTCGACGATCAGCACGTCCGGGGAGTTGCCCTGCTGCGCCGCGAGGAGCGCCTTGTTGGTGAGGTCGCTGGTGTCGAAGGCGGTCCGCTTGATCTGCACTCCGGCCTGGGTGCCGCAGGTGTCCAGCAGCTTGGCCCAGGCCGAGGCGCCGTCGAACTGCGGGTACGGGTCCCAGACGGTGTAGGTCCCGCCGGCGGAGGCGCTTCCCCCGTCGGCGGCGGACGTCCCCGTCGAGGAGGAGCACGCGGTGCCGGCGGAGGCGAGGACGACGGCGGCGAGCGAGGCGGCGGCGAGCCGCCGGCCGGTGGATCTGTTCATGGCACCGAACCCTTCGGTCTTGCGGAAGGCGCTGAGAGGTGGGGACCGGGCGGGGAGGACGCCATCCCTGCGTTACAGCCCGGTGTCGAATCGATTCCGCGAATCGGTTCGACAGGAACATAGGACTGGCATCTGGGGGCGTCAATAGATCGGGTGAACTTCGTCGCAGGGCTGCCGCGGTCGAGTCCTCACTGCCTGGCGGAGGAGGCCGCGCGTCGTGCGCTTGCGGTGCGCAGAGAAGCGCACTACCGTCTACCGAATCGGTTCGACGGCCGGCGCGACACGTGCGCGCCACCAGCGGATCAAGGCCACCCATTTCCATGAGGACAGCGATGAACATCGGGGAGATCGCCAGACGGGCGGGCGTCTCGCGGAGCACAGTCTCCTACACGCTCAGCGGCAAGCGCCCGGTCTCGGATGCCACTCGAAAGCGCATCCAGGATGTCATCGACGAACTCGGGTACCGGCCCAATGCCGCTGCCCGCGCCCTCAAGGAGGGCCGGACCCGGACCATCGGCCTGGTGATCCCTCCCGCCAGCAGGCGTCTGACCCACATGCAGCTGGGTTTTGTGGCCAGCGTGGTCGAAGCCGCGGCCCGTGCCGACCTGGACGTCCTGCTGTCCCCCTCCGGGGGCGACCACGACCGATCGTTCGAGCGCCTCCTCTCCGGAGGGCGCGTCGACGGAGTCATTCTGATGGAGATCCGCCTCGAGGACTCCCGGGTTCGCAGGCTGCAGAACGCCAAGCTGCCGTTCGTCGGCATCGGGCACACAGCCCGCGCCCACGAGATGTGTTGGATCGACGTCGACTACACCACCGTGATCAACCGGTGCGTCCACCACCTCGCGGACCTGGGCCACACCCGGATCGCGCTGGTCAACCGCTCCGTCGAACTGATGGCAACCGGTTACGGCCCCGGACACCGGGCCCGTGACGGGTTCGTCGCCGCTCTCGCCCAGCGAGGCATCCAGGGCGTCGACCTGGAGTGCGGGGACGACGCCGCCGCCGGCCTGGAGTGCGTCACCCGGCTCCTGCAAGACCACCCCGACGTCACCGCGGTCGCGACCATCAACGAAGCCGCGCTGCCCGGCATCCAGCGCGGCCTCGAGGAGGCCGGCCTCGCCGTGCCCAGGGACTTCTCCATCACCGGCGTCGTCGGCCGCACCTGGGCCGAGGAGTTCCGCCCCCCGCTGACCGCCGCAGATGTTCCGGCCGATGACATCGGCACCCAGGCCATGGACCTGCTGCTCGAACGCATGGTCGACCCCGCGACCCCCCTGCGCAACATCCTGCTGGCCCCGCCGGTGTCCCTGCGCGGCAGCACCGGCCCCGTGCGATCCGCCCGACCGGACGAGACCGTGCGGCGCACGCCTTCCTAGATCGGCCACCGCTCAGAGGGTGCTGTCGGCGGCGTGGTCGCGCAGGAGGGCGGCGAAGGCTCTGGTGGAGACCGCGTACAACACCACGATGACGACGGGGAACCTCCGCACCGTGGCCCAGAGCGCCTACCAGGCCGTCGTCGACCGCGATCGCGAAGCGGCACGCCGAGCGCGCCGGTTCGCCGCCGTCATCGCCGCCTTCCTCGCCGGCGCGTCCGGAGGCGGCCTGCTGACGGCGACCGCGGGTGCTCGCACGCTGTGGGTCCTGGTCGGCCTCCTCACGCTGGGACTGGCGCTGTTCGTCTACGACGAGCGGGTCGCCGCGCGATCGTCGGCTCCCGCCGTGACCAGGTCAGTCTGAGGTGAGGACCCGTACGTCCCAGACGCCCAACCGGACCGGGGCGCCCGCGTCGAGCGCGCTGCCGTCCAGGACGTCGGTCAGGGCGGCCGGTGCGCGCACCTCGACGGGGTGCCGGCTCCAGTTGTGCACCACGTGGACCCGGCGTCCGTCGGCGGCGGTGCCGGTGGTGGCGGTGACGGACTCGGGCAGGCCGTGCCAGCCGGCGACGGCGACCGGGGCCAGCCAGGCGGCCAGCTCGCGGGCGAGCTCGCGGCCGGGCACGGTGCCGACGCAGGTCACCCGGCCGGCGCCGTGGCGGCGGGTGGTGACGGCGGGCCAGCGGCCGAAGTGCGGGTGGTCGTACTCGACCAGCGCGGTGGCGTCGACGGCGGTCAGGCCCTCCACCCAGCGGGTCGCGGTGGCGGCGGGGGGCAGCGCCAGCGGGCCGCCGGCCACGGCGCGGACCGGCAGGTCGGCGGAGAGGTTGCTGAACTCGTCGTACCAGGCCCCGGCGGCCGCCACCAGCCGTCCGGGGGCCGGCTCGTGGCGGGCTCGGGCCTCCTGGTCGGCGTAGCCGGTGCGCGGGCCGAGCACCAGGTGCCCGCCGGCGTGGGCGTACGCGGCGAGCCAGTCGAGCAGCGAGTCCTCGGCCAGGTAGAGGCCCGGGGCGATCAGCACCGGGTGGCGCCGCGCCGCCTCCTCCGGCGCCAGGCCCTCGCGCTCGCCCCGGGCGTCGTGCAGCTGGCGGGCGTGCAGGATCCGCACCTGGCGTCCGGCCTCGAAGGCGCCGCGGTAGAACGGGTCGAAGATCCGGTGGTACGAGGTCGGGTCCGCGCTGCCGTCGGCGCGCGCCAGCGGCGGGTACTTCTGCATCAGCCACTTGCTCGGCATGGAATAGACCATGGCGATGTCGGCGTCCGGCTCGATCCCGGCGACCAGCCCGCCCGCGGTCTCGAACTCGGCGCCGAGCCGGGCGAGTTCGGCGTACACCCGGCCCGGGCGGCCGCTGTGCGGGAGGATGCCGCCCCAGGAGGTCTCGGTGCCGAAGTGCAGGGTGTGCCAGTGCCAGTATTCGATCATCCGCGCGCCGCGGGCGACCAGTGCCCAGGCGGCCTGCCGCCACTGGCCGTCGAAGGCCGGCCGGTTGTCCGAGGTGCCGCCGATCGCCTGGGCGTCGGTCTCGGTGACCAGGAACGGCTCCTGCCGGGAGGAGAAGATCCGGTCCGCGCTCCGGTAGAGCGCCCAGACGCCGGTGGTCATCCACTGCTGCTCGTGGTCGTCGGGCGTGGGGTCGGGCAGGGCGAGGCCGTCCTGCATGGCGTAGTACGGGTTGGCCGCGGTGACGTCCAGCGCGTCGGTCACCTCGTCGTCCTCCACCGCCGGGTGCTCGTAGGCGAGGCAGGTGGTGACGAACTGCTCGGGGCGGGCGTACTCGCGCGTGATGGCGGCCTGCCAGGCGACGAACTCGGTGGTCTGGCGCGCCTGGAAGGCCCGCCAGGCGACGTCGTACTGCGGCTGCTGGTTGCCGTCGGGCCGCCACAGGTCGGCCCAGGTGGACAGCCGGTGCGACCAGTACACCAGGCCCCACTCGCGATTGAGGGTCTCCACGTCGCCGTACGTGTGCCGCAGGTGGTCGACGAACCGCTGGAAGACGCCGTGGTTGTGCGGCAGCCGCAGGCCGGGCTCGTTGTCCACCTGGAAGCCGATCACGGCGGGATGCGCGGCGTACCGGCCGAGGACGGCGCGGGTGACGCGCTCGGCGTGGAAGCGGAAGGCGGGGTGGCTGAAGTCGGCCTCCTGGCGGGCGCCCCAGCCCGTGCGCCGCCCGGTGGCCTGCTCGACGGCGATCTCCGGGTAGAGCCGGCTCAGCCACGGCGGCACGGCGTAGGTGGGCGTGCCGAGCACGACCGCGATGCCGCGCTCGTGGGCGGCGTCGAGGACGGGGGCGAGCCAGTCCAGTTCGAACCGGCCGTTCTCTGGCTCCCACGTGGACCAGACCGACTCGCCGACCCGGATGACGGTGAACCTCGCCGCCGCCATCAGGTCGAGGTCCTCCTCCAACCGGTCGTACGGCTGGTACTCGGGGTAGTAGGCGGCGCCGAACAGGACGCGCGGGGGCAGCGGGAACATGCGCAAACCTCGGCAGGGTGAGGCCCCGGCCGCCGCGAGCGACGGCCGGGGCGCAGACGGGTACGGGTCAGGAGGCGGTGCCGCTCACCGTGGTGCCGGACTTGGTCACGTGGTACGTGACGGTCGCGCCGCTCCAGAAGCGGAAGGTGAGCATCACCGGGGCGTCGTCCTTCAGCGACGCGAGGAAGTTGGCCCTGACGGTGGTGGTGTCGGTGCCGTAGTCGGCGGCGTAGTTGTTGAACTCCTGGAACGTGGTCCAGCCGTACGGGCCGGCGGCGGTGCCGTCGGCGTAGGTGGACTCCACGTTGGCCAGCAGGTCGCCGTTGAACCGGGTCGGGATGGTGAGCCCGTCGGCGGTTCCGGCGGCGTCGGACAGCACCGGCTGCTCGGCGGTGCGCACGTTGAGCTGCCAGGGCACACCGCCCGAGTACCGGACCTGGAGGGTCGCGTTGACCCCGTGGGCGCGGTCGCCGGCGAGCCGGGTGAGGGCGCTTGCGGTCAGCGTGAGCCGGTCTCCGTCGAGGGTGTAGTCGAGGAACGGGATCAGCGGGCGGTCGCCCTGCCACAGCCCCGCGAACCAGAGCCCGTTGCGGTTCAGGGTGACGGTCTGCGCCGTGACGGGGCCGGACTTCGGCAGGAAGAGGTTGTCGGTGGAGGCGGTGCCCGAGCGGGTCCGCCAGGACGACTTGATCAGGGCCATCAGGTCCGGGTCCCGCCACTGCATGGTGGCGCGGTTCAGGTAGTTGGCGTCGTCCCAGAGTGCGGTGGTGATGCCGTTGGCCCGGGCGACGTAGTTGACGTGCTCGTAGTACTTCAGCATCTCCCCGCGCTCGACGATGCCGGAGTTGGGCTCGCTGAGCAGGCCGTACTCGCCGAGGTAGACGGGGATGCCCTTGGCGACGAAGGTGTCGTGCACCCGGGCGAAGCCCTCGGTCAGGTCGGCCTGGACCTTGGCGTCGTACGTCGTCCCGTTGGCGACGTTCACGCTGAACGGCCAGAAGCTGTAGTAGTGGACGGTCGCCACCAGGTTGCGGTCGTGCAGCGAGCTCATCGTGGTCGACAGGTCGTCGAGCCAGTGCTGGGCGTTGTTGGTCTCCTCGGAGGGCAGCACGAGCAGGCGGTCCTTGTTCACCCCGCCGCTGCCCCGGACGATGCTGTGGAACGAGGTGTTGAGCTCCCGCAGGTACTGGGTCTTCTGCGCGTCGGTCGCGTCGGCGAACTGCGGTTCGTTGATGCTCTCCATGAGCAGCTTGCGCGGCTCGTCCTTGAAGGCGGTGGCGATCTGCTGCCAGGTCGCGTTGAACCGGGCGAGCACGTTGTCGTGGTCGGTGGACATCTTGTTGATCCACTGCCACGAGTCGTGGTGCACGTTGATCTCGACGTAGAGGCCGTCCGCCAGGGCCAGGTCGACCACCTGCCTGACCCGCGCCATCCACACCGGGTCGATGGTGTACGGGGCGGTGGCGGACTGGTGGCCGGACCAGGTGACGGGGATCCGGACGCTGCGGAAGCCCTCTGCTTTGATGCGGTCGAACAGTGCCTTGGTGGTGAGCGGGTTGCCCCAGGAGGTCTCGTCGGGGATGGCGTCCAGCGTGTTGCCGAGGTTCCAGCTGGGCTGCATCGCGGCGACCGCGGCCATCGGGTCCTTGGGGACGAACATGCCGGTGGACTGCGCGGCGCCCGGGGCGGCCGGCGCCGCGAAGGCGGGGACGGCGCTCAGCGCACCGGCGGTGACCAGCGCCACCACGAGCCCGGCCGTCCGCTGGAGGCGGTTGTGCCGGCGTAAGGTCTGCTGCGCGTTGTTCACGAGGGTTGTTCCTTCCGTGCGGACGGGTGGGGTCAGCCGACGGTGCCGGTGACGGTGTTGCCGGACTTGGTCAGGTGGTAGGTGACGGTGGCGCCGGTCCAGAAGCGGAAGGTGAGCGTCACCGGGGCGTCGTCCTTGAGCGACTTGAGGAAGTCCGCCTTGACGGTGGTGGTGTTGGCGCCGTAGTCGGCGCGGTAGTTGTCGAACGACTGGTAGGTGGTCCAGGAGGCCGGGCCGGCGGCGGTGCCGTCGGCGTAGGTGGACTCCACGTTGGCCATCAGGGAACCGTTGAACCGGGTCGGGATGGTGAGCCCGTCGGCCGTTCCGGTGGCGTCGGACAGCACCGGCCGGTCGTACGAGCGCACGAAGAGCTTCCACGGCACGCCGTCGGAGTACCGGACCTCGAGGGTGGCGTTGACCCCGGTGGCACGGTTGCCGGCCAGCCGGGTGAGGGTGCCGGCGGTCAGGGTGAGCTGGTTGCCGTTGAGGGTGTAGTCGCGGAACGGCATCAGCGGGACGTCGCCCTGCCACAGCCCGGTGAACCACTGTCCGTTGGGGTTCAGGGTGATGGTCTGCGCGGCGATGGGGCCGGAGCTCGGCAGGAAGACGTTGTCGGTGGAGGCGGTGCCCGAGCGGGTCCGCCAGGAGCTCTGGATCAGGGCCTTCATCTCGGGGACCATCCACTGCATGGTGTTGCGGTTCAGGAAGTCGTTGGCGGCGTCCCAGAGCGCCGTGGTCATGCCGTTGGCCCGTGCCTCGTAGCTGACGTGCTCGAAGTACTTCAGCATCTCGCCGCGCTCGACGACGCCGGAGTACGGGGAGGTGAGCAGGCCGAACTCGCCGAGGTAGACCGGGACGCCCTTGGCGACGAGGGTGTCGTGCACCCGGCGGAAGCCGTCGGTCAGGTCCTTCTGCGCCGTGGCGTCGTAGCTCGGGCCGTTGGCGATGTTCACGCTGAACGGGTACCAGCTGTAGTAGTGCACGGTCGCCACCAGGTTGCGGTCGTGCAGCGAGTTGATCGTCGTCGACAGGTCGTCGAGCCAGTGCTGGGCGTTGTTGGTCTCCTCCGAGGGCAGGACGAGCAGGCGGTCCTTGTTCGCCCCGCCGGAGTTGCGGACGATCCGGTGGAACGAGGTGTTGAGCTCCCGCAGGTACTGGGTCTTCTGGGCGTCGGTCGCGTTGTTGAACTGCGGCTCGTTGATGCTCTCCATGAGCAGCGCGCGCGGCTCGTCCTTGAAGGCGGTGGCGATCTGCTGCCAGGTCGCGTTGAACCGGGCCACGACGTTGTCGTGGTCGGTGGACATGTTCGCGATCCACTGCCAGGAGTCGTGGTGGACGTTGATCTCGACGTACAGGCCGTCCTGCAGGGCCCAGTCGACCACCTGCTTGACCCGGGCCATCCACGCCGCGTCGATGGTGTAGGGCGCGGTGGTGGACTGGTGGGGGTACCAGGTGACGGGTATCCGGACGCTGCGGAAGCCCTGGGCCCGGAGGCCGTCGAAGGTCGCCTTGGTGGTGAGCGGGTTGCCCCAGGAGGTCTCGTCGGGGATGGCGTCGAAGGTGTTGCCGAGGTTCCAGCTGGGCTGCATGGCGGCCACGGCGGCCATCGGGTCGCTCGGGACCCAGACCGCCCGGCCCCGGGTCCGGGCCTGGTCGGCCGGTGCGGCGACGGCGGTGCCGTAGGCGAGGCTGCCGGTGGTGGCCAGGGCCACCACGAGGGCGGCCGTCCGGCGGAGCCGGCGGCTGCGCGGGCGGGCGGTCTGCTGTGCGTCGTTCACGGGATGTCCCTTTCGTGTGAGCGGGGGTGCGGGGAGCCCCTGACGGGTGCTCAGGGGAGCGGAAGGGGCTCGTAGTCGAACCGGTCGAAGTGGACGGTGCCGGCCGCGGCGTACATGCCGATGACCCGGCCGGTGAAGCCGCCGGCCACCTCGGTGGACAGGTAGCGGCCGTCGAGGCCGGCGAGCACGGTGAAGGTGCCGTCGGGTTCCTCGATGCCGAAGATGACGTCGTCGGGTCCGGTGCGCGGGCCGCGCGTCGGCCGCGGGGCGATCTCGACGCCGAGCACCACCGCCCCGGCGGGCACCCGCCGGGCGGCCACCTCGGTGCGCAGCGGGCCGATCCGGGCGAAGACCTTCACCTCGCCGTGGCCCGCCTCGATCTCGTAGTGGTGCTCCTCGTCCAGGCGGACGGCCAGGCCGCCGCGGCCCTCGGCGGGGTCGATCAGGGTGCGGGCCCGGCAGGCGAGGTGCTGCTGGCGCCGGCCGACGAACACCGCGTCGTTCTCGTCCAGGGAGGCGCCGGAGGCGCGCAGGGTGAGCCAGCCGCTCCGTTCCTTCGTGGTGCACGAGCCCTCCGGGCGCTCGCGCACCGAGATCCACCGGGGGTGCAGCTCGGCCTGGTCGAAGTCGTCCCGCACCGGTTCGGCGGGGGC
This sequence comes from Kitasatospora sp. NPDC051914, assembly GCF_040680995.1. Taxonomy (NCBI): domain Bacteria; kingdom Bacillati; phylum Actinomycetota; class Actinomycetes; order Kitasatosporales; family Streptomycetaceae; genus Kitasatospora; species Kitasatospora sp. NPDC051914. Next base: position 48,250 of record NZ_JBFAXX010000030.1, on the reverse strand, counting down.
GGGGTGCAGCGGCCATGCAGGGATGGGCAGTTCGGTGGTGACCTCGCCGACGACCGGCCAGCCGTCCACCCACTCGACCGGCGCGAGGAAGGTCTCCCGGCCGAGCACGTACCAGGCGGGGGTGCCGCCGCGCGGCCGGACCGCGAGCAGCACCATCCACCAGGAGCCGTCGGGCGCCTGGACGAGGTCGGCGTGCCCGGTGTTCTGGATCGGACTGGTGGTGCCGCGGTGGGTCAGGACCGGGTTGGCCGGGCACGGTTCGAACGGGCCGGAGGGCGAGGGCCCGCGGGCGATGGAGACGGCGTGGCCGCGTTCGGTGCCGCCCTCGGCGATCATCAGGTACCAGTAGTCGCCGATCCGGTACAGGTGCGGGGCCTCGGGGGCCATCGAGCCGGGGGTGCCGGACCAGATCCGGTACGGCTCGCCGAGGGTCTCGCCGGTCGCCGGGTCGAGGCGGACCTGGGAGACGCCGGCGACGGTGCACCAGCAGGTGCCGTCCTCGTCCCACGCGAGGTCCGGGTCGATCCCGGGGACCCCGGGCAGCCGGACGGGGTCGGACCAGGGGCCGGCCGGGTCGGTGGCGGTGAAGAGCATGTTGCCGCCGTCGCCCACGTTGGTGACGATCAGCCAGAAGCGGCCGTCGTGGTGGCGCAGGGTCGGCGCGTAGATGCCGCCGGAGGACGGCATGTCGCGCGGCAGGCGCAGCTGGCTCGGCCGGTCGAGGGCGTTGCCGATCTGCGTCCAGTTCACCAGGTCCCGGCTGTGGAAGACCGGGATGCCGGGGAAGTACTCGAAGCTGGAGCACACCAGGTAGTAGTCGTCGCCCACGCGGCAGACGCTGGGGTCGGGGTGGAAGCCGGGGATCACCGGGTTGGGGACGTTCTGTTCTGACATTGCGTCAGAGTCCTTTCGGAGTAGTACCCGTCGGCGACGACGACGGTTGTGCGGGTCGGGTCAGCCGATGGCGCAGGAGGCGCCGTTGAACCAGAAGGCGGAGGGATTGGCGTCGCTCCTGGACCAGGTGGCGTTGAAGCCCCACTGGACGCTCCCGCCCTGCGGGACGGCGGCGTCGTACCACACGTTCGTGGCGGTGACGCCGGTGCCGCTCTGCGACACCGAGGCGCTCCAGGAGTTGGTGATGGTGTTGTCGCCGGGGAAGGTGAAGCCGAGGTTCCAGCCGTTGACCTGGCCGAGGCTGTTGTTGACGACGGTGACGGTGCCGACCATGCCGCCCGGCCACTCGTTCTTGTTGTAGACGACCCGGCAGGGCGCGCTGGTCGGGTGCATCTGCACCACGGTGATCCCGTAGGCCGGCACGGTCTGGACGGTGGTGCTGCCGGACTGGGCCGAGCCGATCGAGTGACCGTTCTTCAGGTACGAGTAGACGGTCGGGGTGGCGGAGGACGGGGTGAAGCCGGTGTACGACAGGCTGACCGTGGCGGCGTTGTTGGGGTCCTTGTTGATCAGCATGACGGTCACGTCGCCGTTGGCCTTCCGCACGGCGTGCGAGGACAGCAGCGGGGAGGAGCTGGCGGCCTTGACCAGCGTGTCCCCGGGCGCGCCCAGCTTGGAGATCATCTGGGTGCCGTAGTAGGCGGGGAAGGGCGTGTTGACGGACGGCTCGCAGCCGGCGCCGCTGGAGACCATGCCGCCGTCGTTGTAGTCGGTGGCGCCCTCGACGGTGGTGACCTTGGTGCAGTCGGTGCCGTTGCGCAGGTCCCACCAGTCGACGTTGAACGCGCCGTTCTCGATCCAGGTGAGGTAGTTGTCCGGCGCGAACAGGCCGTTCGGGGAGGTGTCCAGGTACGCCTGGGCGTTCGTCTCGGTCACCGCGATGCCGACGTTGGGGGCGTTGGTCCCGGCGTACTGGTTGATCAGCGAGCGCACGGCGCCGGCGATGGCCGGGTTCTGGGCCTGGGGCTTGGTGAGCAGGTCGGCCGGGCTGGTGCTGGTGGGGTAGGCGTGCACGATGGCGAAGTCGATCTTCGAGCCGGCGATCGACAGGACGGTGCGGTTCCAGTCCATGGTGTCGCCCGGGCCGACGATGCCGTCCGGCCAGTAGCCGGGGGTGGTCAGCACGGCGCCGACCTTGATGCCGGGGTCGGCCGCCTTCATCGCCGAGACGTACTGGAGCACATTGTTCGCGTAGGTCGTGGCGCTCTTGCTGCTGTGGATGTCGTGCTCCCACTTGGCGCCGTACTCGCCGTTGCCGTAGACCTCATTGCCGATCTCCCAGTACTTGATGCCGTAGCCCTTGGTGACGTTGGCGTACCGCACCCAGTCGGCGGCCTCTTGGGCGGTGCCCGAGCCGTAGTTGGCGGTGATGATCGGCTGCGCTCCGGCGGCGCGCACGGTGCCCATGAAGGCGTCGAAGCCGGTGTTCGGAGCGACGTACGAACCGTCGTCGGCGGTGCCGGTCTTCCAGTGGTAGGCGTCGGAGTGGCTGCCGCCGGGGTAGCGGACGGTGGTGAAGCCGGCCGTGCTGAGCAGGCCGGGGGTGGCGGCGGAGTTCATGTTGGCGTCGTAGACCGGGATGTTCACGCCGACGCCGGTGGCGGGGACGGTGGCGAGCTGCAGGGCGGCGTCGACCGACACCGACACGGAGTTCGCGGCGGCGGCGGGCGGCGCGACGGCGGCGACCGCGCCGGTGGCGGCGAGCGCGAGGGCCGCCGCGACGGCAATGACTCGTTCATGACATGACTGGACTGGCCTTCTCATGGCGTCCCTCCAGGGAGTGGGGGTGCGCGGAGTCCGAGTGGGGTGGAACTCCCGCGTTCTGGACGGTGGGCCCGGCATGGTTGCGTGGGGTCGGGCCCGGACGAGAGGCGTGTTCGGGTGCGGATCGGCGCGGTGGGGCTCGCGCGCTCGCCAAGCGCATCGTCAACTCCCTTCGGGAGAGACCCTCGTGAGGCGGAGTAGGACGGCGGAGGGGGCGGTCGGGAGGGTCAGTTCGAGTTCGCCGGTGTCCGGCTTCCAGCCGGCGTCGGCCCGGCTGGAGGCCGGGTAGAGCACCTCGACGTGGAGGTCCGCACCGGCCAGGTGGGGCAGGTGGAGATCGGTCGCCGCCTCCCCGCCGGGGCGCCGCCAGGCCGTGACGTAGGTGGTGTCCGGGGTGTGCAGCGCCAGGGCGATCCACGGGTCCTCCCAGGCCGGGAGGCCGAGTGGCCAGGCGGGCAGCGCCTCGCGGAGATCGGCGCGGATCGACTTGTGGACGGCCACCGCCTCGTGGACCAGGTCCCGGGCTTCCGGGGAGAGTTCGGTGAGTCGGCCGGAGAGGTGGATGCGGCCGAGGAGCGCGCTCGCCATGGTGAACGCCACCTCGTCGAGCGAGTCCTCGGGCAGTGGGTACGCCCAGACGGCGCCCTGCTCGGGAGTGACGGCGGTGGGGGCCGCCGCCGCGATGGGCGGGTAGCGCCGAAGGTCCTGCTGGTCACTGGTGGACTGCAGTTGGAGCCGGGAGAGCAGGGCATGGTCCATCCGCATCCCGCCGGAGGCGCAGTTCTCCAGCACCAGGTCCGGATACCGGTCCAGGATGCCGTCCAGCCAGTCGAGCTGGGCCCGGTTGTGGCCGAGCAGGCCGGCCGCCGGGGCCTCGGCCGGGTGGCCGCTGGTGCCGGAACCGGGGTCGGTGTTGTGGTCGAGCTTGAGGTAGCCGACGCCCCACTCGCCGACCAGGCGGTCCACCACGGCGTCCAGGTGGGCCCGGGCGGCCGGGTGGCGCAGGTCCAGGTGGTGGCGGCCACCGCCCTCCTCCACACGCCGGCCGTCGCGGCGGAAGAACGCCTCCTCCGGCAGGGAGGCCGCCACCGGGCTGTTCACCCCGACCGCCTCGGGCTCCAGCCACAGGCCGGGGACCATGCCCCGCTCCCGGATGCGGTCCAGCACCTCGTGGATCCCGTTCGGGCCGGGGAACCGGGAGGCCGACGGCTCCCAGGCCCCGACGGAGCTCCACCAGTTGCCGCCGTCGTCGTACCAGCCGGCGTCGATGACGAAGTACTCCGCGCCGGCCTCGGCGGCGGCGTCGACCAGCGGCAGCAGCTTGTCCGTGGTGGGGTCGCCCATCAGGCAGTTCATGTAGTCGTTGAAGATCACCGGCAGCCGGTGGTGGTCGGGGTGCGGCCGGCGGGTGGCGCGGCGGTAGCGGGTGAGAGCGGCGAAGGCGCCGTCGGGGCCGCCCTCCTCGGCCAGCGCCAGGGCCACCGGCACGGTGCGGAACCCGTCGCCGGGCTCCAGCGGGTGGCGCCAGCCGTGGTCGGCGTCGTTGGGGCCGTACAGTGCCGCGTACGCGGTGTCGTCGCGCACGCCGCACTCCCAGCGCCAGCCGCCGCCGTTGTGCTCGATCTGCCACATCCAGGTCCGGCCGGACCCGCGCTCCGTCAGGCCGCCCATCGGCAACCGGCCGCAGCTGGACCAGACGCCCTGACCGGCCACGACCCGGGTGGTGCGGCCGGCGGTGGTGGGGAAGCGGCCGCCCCGCTCGGGCGAGGAGAGCCGCAGCGGCCGGCGCTGCCAGCGGCATTCGGCGAACCACTCGTTCTCCGCCCACAGCAGCTCCGCGCCGTCCAGGGCCGCCGGGTCGCCCCCGGTGAGGCAGCCCGCGACGAGTGACCCGACCGACTCCAGGTGGAGAGTCCGATTCCCCTCGTTGCGCAGCAGGACTTCGCTGCGCAGTACCGGCAGGCCGTCCGGGGACCGGTAGACCGCCTGGGCGGTCAGGCCGGTCTCGGGTTCGTGGAGGTCGACGGTGAGCACGTGCCAGTCGCCGTCCCTGGCCGCGCGGTGCGAGCGGTGGCGCAGCCGCGAGCCGAGGACGGTGTTGACGAGGTGGCGGCCCGACCAGTGGCGGCCGAAGCCGGCGGTCGTCACCTCCACCAGCGGCAGCGGGGCGGCGGGGCGCGGTGCGGTGCTCTTCTCGCCGGGTGCGCCGATCCGGACCAGGCGAGGCGGGCCCTGCCCGTCCAGGGCGATCTCCATCTCCAGGGCGTCGTGACCCCAGCGGATCGTCTCGTGCGGGTCGGTCATGGCGGCCTTCCTCGATCGGGGAGACGTCGGGTGCGGGGTCAGTGCGCGCGAAGGACGGCGCAGCCGCCGGGCGGCAGTTCGCGCAGCGGCCCGTCCGTGAGCAGGTCGTGTCCCGGCCGGGGCAGCGCGACGGCCTCGTCGCGGTGGTTGAGCAGCAGGTGCCAGCTACGGCCGTCGGCGGCACGGCGGGTCACGGCTTCGACGCCCGGCGGCAGACCGGACAGCTCGGGGGAGACCTTCGCCTCGGAGAGCAGGTGGCCGACCAGGGCGGCGTAGCCGGTGTCGTCGAGGCGGGTGGACAGGTACCAGCCGCGGCCGCGGCCGAAGTCGTGACGGGTGAGAGCCGGGCTGCCGGCCAGCATGCCGTGGGTGTAGGCGGCGAGCGTTTCGGCACCTTCGGTGCGCAGGGACTCGCTCCAGGAGCCGGCCGTCGAGCCGTCGGAGAGCGTGATCCGCTCGTCCTGGCGCAGCGGGCGGTACTCCTCGACCCGTATGCCGAGCGCCTCGCGCAGCGGGGCGGCCGGGTAGCCGCCGAGCCGGGCGTGCAGGCGCTCGTCGACCATGCCGCTGAAGTGCTGCACCAGCAGGGTGCCACCGGCGGCGACGTAGTGTCGCAGGTTCTCGGCGCCCGCGTCGGTGAGCAGGAACAGGGCGGGGGCGAGGACCAGCCGGTAGCGGCTCAGGTCCTGCTCGGGATGCGCGAAGTCGGTGGTGACACCGGCGTCCCACAGCGCCCGGTGGGCGCCGCGCAGTGCGGCGAAGTAGTCCAGCTCGGACGACGGGAGCCCGTCCACGCGCATGGCCCACCAGGCGTCCGAGTCGTGCAGGACCGCCACCTCTGCCCGGACGGTGGAGCCGGCGAGTTCGCCGAGCCGGGCGACGGCCTCTCCGGCCGCCGTGACCTCGCGGAAGATCCGGCTGTCCGGACCGGCGTGCGGGACCATCGCCGAGTGCCACTGCTCGGCGCCGGCCCGGGACTGGCGCCACTGGAAGAACAGGGCGCCCTCCGAGCCGCGGGCGATGTGGGCGAGCGAGTGGCGCAGGATCTCCCCCGGCTCCTTGGCGAGGACGCGGCCGCCGGCGTAGACGGTGCTGGTGCCCTGCTCCATCAGCAGCCAGGGAGCTCCGGCGGCGATCGAGCGGGCCCGGTCGGCGTCGAAGGCGGCATGGGCGGCGGCGTCGAGGCCGGGTGCGCCGGGGTAGTGGTCGATGGCGACCAGGTCGACCTCGCGGCCGAAGGCCCACAGGTCCAGGTTCTGGTAGCCGGGCACCATGAGGTTGGTCGTCACCGGCAGGTCGCTGTGGACGCGGATCGCGTCGCGCTGCTCGCGGTAGGCGGCGAGGGTCTCGTCGGACCAGAAGCGGCTGAAGTCCAGTGCCTGGCCGGGGTTGCGGTGCCACTGGCTGTCGCGGGGCGGCAGGATCTGTTCCCAGGACGTGTAGCGCTGGCTCCAGAAGGCCGTGCCCCAGGCCTCGTTGAGGACGTCGAGGGATCCGTGCCGGGCACGCAGCCAGACCCGGAAGGCGGCGGCGGTGTGGTCGCACAGGCAGAGCGTCACGTACTCGTTGTGAACGTGCCACAGGGCGAGCGTCGGGTGGTCCCCGTAGCGTTCGGCGAGGGCGCCGGCGATGCGGCGGGCGGCCCGGCGGTAGGCGGGGGCGGTGAGGCAGTAGGTGTCCCGGCTGCCGTGGGTCAGGCGGGTGCCGTCCGGGCGGACCGGCAGGGCGTCGGGGTGGGCGAGGGTGAACCAGGGCGGCGGTGAAGCGGTCGGGGTGGCGAGGTCGACGGCGACGCCGTTGGCGTGCAGGCGGTCGAGGTGGGCGTCGAGCCAGTCGAAGTCGTACCGTCCCTCCTCGGGCTCCAGCAGGGCCCAGGAGAAGACGCCCACGGTGGTGAGGTTGACCCGCGCCCGGCGCATCAGTTCGTCGTCCTGCTTCCAGACCTGCTCGTCCCACTGCTCGGGGTTGTAGTCCCCGCCGAAGGCGAGGCCGCCGAGTCGGTCGGTGAGCCGTCGGATGTCCATCTGGGAACCGTCCTTCCGGGAGCGGTGTCACGTACGGCGCGGGGCCGCGGCGGTGCTTTCGCGGACCACCAGTTCCGGTGGCATCAGGAGGAGTCGGTCCTCCGGCCGGTCACCCGCTGCGGTCGCGGCGATCCTCGCCATGACCTGCTCGACGGCGACCTGTCCGAGGTCCTTCTGCGGGCCGGTCACCGAGGTGAGCCGGGGGGAGTGCTGCTCGGCCATCGGGTCGGGGCAGACGGCGATGACGGAGGCGTCCTCCGGCACGGTCCGCCCGCTGGCGCGCAGCAGGGTGAGCAGTGGGCCGATGGCGGCCTCGTTCTGCACCACGAACCCGGTGGTCTCCGGGCGGTCCGCGAGGATGCGTGCCAGGGTGCCCGCGGTGCTCTCGTAGCTGCCTTCGCACGGTCGGTGGAGGAAGCGCAGGTCGCGCCGCTCGGCGCGGGCACGGAAGCCGTTCAGGGTGCGTTCGGCGTAGCCGGCGTGCCGCCGGTAGACGCCGCTGCTGTAGCCGATGAAGGCGATGTCGCGGTGGCCGAGGTCGGCCAGGTGGTCGGCGCACAGGGCGCCCGCGGTGGCGAAGTCGTGGTCGGCGCAGGAGAGGCCGGTGGGATCGTCGGGCAGACCGATGAGGGCGGCCGGGATCTGCTCGGCGCGCAGGACCGGGACGCGGTCGTCGTCCAGTCGGACGTCCATGAGGATGACGCCGTCGGCGAGTCCGGTGGCGGCGACCCGGCGGACGCCTTCGGGCCCCTCGTTGTTGGTGAGCAACAGGACGTCGTAGCCGTGTTCGCGGGCGGCCACGGTGACCGCGATGGCGATCTCCATCATGGTGGGCACGTGCACCTCGGGGTGGAGCGGCACCACCAGGGCGATGACGTGCGAGCGCCTGCCTGCCAGCGCCCGGGCACCCGCGTTGGGGTGGTAGCCGAGTTCCGTGACGGCCTGCTCGATGCGGGTCCTGGTCCGGTCCGCGATCGGCCGCTTGCCGCTGAGGGCGTAGCTGACCGTGCTCGACGAGACGCCGGCGTGTCTGGCCACATCGGCGAGTGTCACCATCGCTGTTTCCTTCGTAGGGGTTCCGGTGGCGGCTCAGCCCTTGATCGCGCCGGTCAGGACGCCGGTGCGCAGGTGCTTCTGCACGAACGGGTACACGATCACCAGCGGCACCAGGGTGAGGACCACGACCGCCATCTGGAGTGACAGCGGGGCGGTCTGGGCGTGGGCGCTGCCGAAGCCGGAGTTGACCGAACCGGGCAGGCCGTTGCCCCGGTTGACGTACGTGAGCAGCACGTACTGCAACGGCCACTTCTGGCTGTCCGTCGGCATGTAGAGCATCACGTTGAAGAACGAGTTCCAGTAACCCACGGCGTAGAACAGCGCGGTGACCGCGGTGACGGCGCGCGAGGTGGGCAGGACGACGGACCACAGGATCCGCCAGTCGCCGGCGCCGTCCATCCGGGCGGCGTCGATCAGTTCGGAGGAGGTGTCCTGGTAGAAGGCGCGCAGCACCAGGATGTTGAAGACGGAGACCGCGCCCGGCAGGATCAGCGCCCACCACTGGCCGTAGCCGCCCAGTCCGGTGACCACCAGGAAGCTCGGGATCAGGCCGCCGCCGACGAACATCGTGACGATCAGCAGCATCAGGATGAAGCGGTGCCCGAGGGAGCGCGACCGGGACAGGCCGTAGGCGCACAGGACCGAGACGGCCATGGACACCGCCGTTCCGACCACGGTGATGCCCAGGCTCACCATCAGTGCGGTGACGACCGTCGGGTCGCTGAGCATCTGACGGTACGTCTCGATGCTCAGGCCGTCCGGCCAGATCACCAGACCGCCGGCCCGGTTGACGGCACCGGGCGTGGAGAAGCTGGTCAGCACGATGATCCAGAGGGGGACCATGATGACGGCGAGCGTCGTCCCGAGCGTCAGCCCCTTGGCGGTCCGGCCGACGGCGGTGGGCGGCTCCTCCCAGGGCGGGCGGGCGGGGCGGGCCCTGCGCCGGGTGGTACCTGCTTCCCGGCCGCGCCGCTCGCGCCGGGAACCCATGGTGAGTGTGTTGGTCATTTTCGGTACAGCCCGTCCTCGCCGAAGGCGTGTGCCAGCTTGTTGGCGCCCCAGATGAGCAGCAGCGAGACCACGCTCTTGAAGAGCCCGGCCGCCGCACCGTAGCTGTAGCCGCCGGTGGCGATGCCGTAGTAGAAGGAGAAGGTGTCCAGGACGTCCGCCGCCTCGTGGCCGACCGCGTCGCGCTGGATCAGGAACTGCTCGAAGCCGACGGACAGCGCGTTGCCGAGGCGCAGGACCAGCATCAGGACGATCACTCCGCGCAGCCCCGGCAGCGTGATGTGCCACATCCGCCGCAGCCGCCCCGCGCCGTCCGCCGCCGCGGCCTCGTACAACTCGCTGTTGATCGCGCTCAGTGCCGCGAGGAAGACGATGATCCCCCAGCCGGCCTCCTTCCAGATCGCCTGGGAGGTGACCAGCAGCGCGAAGGTGTGCGGGTTGGTCATGATGTCCCAGGTGCCGATGTCGTGCTGGCGCAGGAACTGGTTGAGCACGCCCGCGCCGCCCAGCATCTGCTGGAAGATGGTGACCGCCAGCACCCACGAGAAGAAGTGCGGCAGGTAGACCACGGACTGGAAGAGGTTGCGGATCCGTTCGCTCACCACCGAGTCGAGCAGCAGGGCGAGGGCGATCGGGACCGGGAAGAAGAGGATCAGCTGCACGAAGCTCAGGTACAGCGTGTTCCTCATCGAGGCCCAGAACGCCGGGTCGCCGAACAGCTGCCGGAACTGGTCGAAGCCGACCCAGTCGCTGTGCCAGACCCCGACCAGCGGGTCGTACTCCTGGAAGGCGGTGACGATGCCGAACAGCGGGACGTAGTTGAACACCAGGAGCAGGGCGACCGCGGGCACCGTCATCAGCAGGAGCGACCTGTCGCGCCGCAGTCTGATCCGCCAGTTGAGCCGCGCGGTGCCGGCCGGTCGCTGCGGTGTCGCGGTGCTCACTGGCCGGTGCCGTACTTGTCGAGGACGTTGTCGGTCATCCACTGCTTGAGCCGATCGCCGGGACCGGACCGCCAGCCGGAGATGGCGTCCTGCACCTCGGAGACCTTCTTCTTGCCGTGGTAGCAGTCCTTGATGGTGTCGTTGACGCTCTGCGCTGCCGAGGCCGAGGCGATCGCCTGGGGCATGGTGAAGTTCATGCCCCAGAAGGGCGGCTTGGTGAGGTACTTGACGTTGGCGGCCGACCAGGCCGCGTAGTCCTTGGTGACCTGGTCGCCGCCCGGGTTGCTGATCACGGAGGCGGAAGCGGCCAGGAACGGGAAGGCCGTCGCCTGGACGTCCTTCTTGCCCTCGTCGGTGAAGGTCGGCACGCCGTTGACCCGGGTGTGGTGGACGCCTTCGACACCGAAGTTGACCAGGGTGTACTCGGCGGTGCCGTAGGGGGCGGCCAGGTAGTTCGCGACGGCGAGGAGTTCCTCGATCTGCGCGGGCTTCAGGTCGGCGTTGAGGTAGCTGATCATGCTGGCGGAGGCACCCATGTAGATCACCGGCGTGCCCTTCCCGCCGGCGGTGATGGCGTTGAGGGCGCCGCGCCGGTAGTTCGGGTCCGCGGCGGTGCCGGACTGGTGGTCGGCCAGGTTCCAGGCGCCCAGTCCGCCGCCCCCGATGAGCGCCTTGCCGCTGTAGAAGCGGGTGGAACCGTTGGCGTTGTCACCGGCGAGCGCGTCCGGGTGCATGTAGCCGGCGGTGGCCAGGCGGTGGTGCCAGTCGAGGGCCTCCAGGAACTCCTGGGTCTCGAACGGGTGGACCAGCTTGCCGTTGTCGACCTTCCAGTTCATGGGGACGCCCCAGCTGAACTGGAGGTAGGTCCACACGTCGTCGAAGGCCCACACGCCGCGCTTGGCGTCGGTCAGCTCCTTGCCGAGGTTCATCAGGTCGTCGGCGGACTTCACCTGGTCGGCCGTGATGCCCCGGGCTTCGAGGATGTCCCGGCGGTAGAAGGTGGCGCCGGGGATGCCGAAGCTGGTGGAGAAGCAGGGGATCCCGTAGAGCTTGTCGCCCCAGACCCCGTTCTGCCAGGCACCGGTGGGGAGGGCAGCCAGGTTCGGGTACTTCTTGATGTTGTCGCCGGACAGGTACGGGGTCAGGTCCGCGAGCTGGCTGCCGACCAGTGCGCCGGTGTTGAACTTGGCGTTCCACCAGGCCGGCAGGTTGATCCAGTCCGGCAGCTTCTTGGCGGCGGTCATCGTCGGGACGATGGTGTCGTAGGTGTTCCCGTCCGCGGGCTTGACGGTCAGCTCGACCCCGAGCGCTTTGTTCATCGCCTGGAAGAAGGAGTTGCCGGCCGGCGGGTTGGTGCCCCACAGCGGGGTGACCGCCGTGTAGCTGCCGCCCTTGCCCGGGACGCCGGAGACGCTGGCGGGCGGGGAGACGGGGTAGGAGAGGTAGGCCGGGTCGGTCGCGGCGTCCGGTCCGCCCTGCACGGAGGCGATGTCCGGCTTGACCGCGTTGGCGTTCGGCACGTGGGCCGGCAGCGCCGCCTTCAGGCCCTCCTTGGTGTTCGCCCCGGCCTTCTTTGCGGCGCCGCCGCCGCAGGCGGTGAGCAGCGGTGCCATCGCTGCGGCTCCCGCGACCGTGACAGCGGCGCTCAGGAAGCTCCTTCGGTCCAAGTCAGATCTCATGGCGCGTGATCCCTCTCCGTCGAGGTGTCAAAGCGTCGAAGCGCTTGAATGTTGCGGCGAGACTAACGACGCGTTTCCGATTGGGCAAGTGCCTGAACAAATGCAAAATCCCTTGTTTGCAGGGCAGTTGACAGCGGGCTTGATGCGTGTCAGCGTCGAAGCGCTTCGACGAACGGCCATCGCGCCCTGCCTGTCCGAAGGGTCCCCCGTTGACTGCTCCCGCCATGTCCGCAGCTCAGCTGCTCCCGTTCCGTGATCCCGCGCTCCCCCTGCGCAAGCGCATCGACGACCTGCTGGGGCGGCTCACGCCCGAGGAGCGGACCGCGATGCTGCACCAGTACGCGCCGGCCGTACCACGCCTGGGCATCGCCGCGTTCCGCACCGGCAGCGAGGCGCTGCACGGCGTCTCCTGGCTCGGTGAGGCGACCGTCTTCCCGCAGGCCGTCGGTCTCGGCGCCAGCTGGGACGAAGCGCTGCTGCGCCGGGTCGCCGAGGCGGTCTCCGTCGAGCTGCGCGCCTTCCACCACCACCGCCCGCCGGCCGTCGCCGCCGACCGCGGCCCCAACAGCCTCCAGGCCTGGGCCCCCGTGCTCAACCTGCTGCGCGACCCCCGCTGGGGGCGCAACGAGGAGGGCTACTCCGAGGACCCGGTGCACACCGCCCGGCTCGGCGAGGCGTACTGCCGCGGCCTGGCCGGCGACCACCCGGCGTACCTGCGCTCGGCGCCGGTGCTCAAGCACTTCCTCGCCTACAACAACGAGGACGACCGCTGCTTGACCTCGTCCGGCCTGCGCCCGCGGGTACTGCAGGAGTACGACCTGGCGGCCTTCCGCCCGGTGGTCGCCTCCGGCGCCGCGACCGGTGCGATGGCCGCCTACAACCTGGTCAACGGCCGTCCCTGCCACGTCAGTCCGCTGATCGCGGACGAGCTGCGCCGCTGGGCGCGGGGTACCGGGCACGAGCTGTTCGTGGTCAGCGACGCCGAGGCCCCGTCCAACCTGGTCGACCCCGAGCACTACTTCGACGACCACGCCGAGGGCCACGCGGCCGCGCTCAAGGCCGGCATCGACAGCTTCACCGACCACGGCGAGGACAGCGAGACGGTCGTCGGCCGGCTGCGCGAAGCCCTGGAGCGCGGCCTGATCTCGCAGGACGACATCGACGGCGCGGTCCGCCGCCAGCTCGAAGTGCGCTTCCGCCTCGGCGAGTTCGACCCGGAGCTGGACCCGTACGCGGGAATCGGTCCGGAAGTGGTCAACTGCGCGGAGCACCGCGAGCTCGCCCGGCACGCCGCCGCGGAGACGACCGTGCTGCTCAAGAACGACGGCCTGCTCCCGCTGGGCCTCGCCCGCACCCCGCGGATCGCCGTGATCGGCCCGCTCTCCGACACGCTGTGCGAGGACTGGTACAGCGGCACCCTGCCCTACCGGGTCACCGTCGCCGACGGCCTCACCGCCGCACTCGGCGCGCACGGCGGCGAGGTCGTCCGGGTGGAGGGCAGCGACCGGATCACGCTGCGCTCGCGCACCACCGGCGAACTGCTCGGCGGCGCCGCGTTCGACGTGACCGACTGGGGACGCTCCAGGCTGACCCTGCGCGACGCCGGGACCGGCCACTACCTCTGCCTCAAGGACGACGCCACCCTGGTCGCCGACACACAGGTGATCAAGAGCTGGTTCGTCCAGGAGACCTTCCACCTGGAACCGGCCGAGGACGGCACCGTGCTGGTGCGTTCCGTCTTCACCGGCCGCTACGCCGCCGTCGACCCGGCCGACGGCCGGGTCACCGTCACCGCCGACAGCGCCGAGGACGCCGAGCGCTTCCAGCGCGACCTGCTGCGCGACGGCACCGCCGAGGCACGGGCCGCGGCCGAGGACGCCGACGTCGCCGTCGTGGTGCTCGGCAACCACCCGCTGATCAACGGCCGCGAGACCGAGGACCGCGTCGACACCGCCCTGCCCGCCGGGCAGGAGGCACTGCTGCGCGCCGTCGCCGCCGTCCGGCCGCAGACCGCGCTGGTGGTGATGAGCAGCTACCCGTACGCCGTCGACTGGGCCGACGCCCACCTGCCCGCCGTGCTGTGGACCTCCCACGGCGGCCAGGAGACCGGCCACGCGCTGGCCGCCGTACTGCTCGGCGACGCCGAGCCCGCGGGGCGTCTCCCGCAGACCTGGTACCGGGGCGACGACACCCTGCCGGCGCCGCTGGACTACGACATCATCAAGGCCGGCTGGACCTACCAGTACCACCGGGCCGCACCGCTCTACCCGTTCGGCCACGGCTTGTCCTACAGCGAGTTCGCCCACCGGGACCTGCGCCTGTCGGAGGCCTCGATCGAGCAGGACGGCGCCCTCGAGGCCACCGTGACGCTGGCCAATACCGGCCGTCGGACCGGCAGCGAGGTGGTCCAGCTCTACGTCCGCGCCCTGGACGCCCGCTACCAGGCGCCCCGGCTGCGCCTCGCCGACTTCGCCAAGGTCCGCCTGGAGCCGGGCGAGAGCCGCGAGCTGGCCTTCCACCTGCCGGCAGACCGGTTCGCGCACTGGGACGTGGCCACCGGCGCCTTCACCGTCGACCCCGGCGGGTACGAGATCGTCGTCGCCCGCTCGGCCGAGCACGAGGTGCTCACCGCGCCGCTCACCGTCACCGGACCGGCGCCGCAACCCCGTTCCATGGTCGAACGCCGCATCCTGGCGGTCGACTTCGACGACCACGCGGACAGCACCCTGGTCGACGTCACCCGCACCGACGGCGACGCCGTCACCCCGGCCGACCCGACCCGGCCGGCCGTGCTGCTCTTCCGCGGCGTCGACCTCTCGGGTGCCGTCCGGGTCGAGGCGGAGACCGCCCGGGAGTCCGTCGGCACCGGCGAGGCACGGCTGGAGTTCCGGGCCGGCGGCCAGCTGCTTGCGAAGATCGACGTCCCGGTCACCGGCGACCGCTACGGCTGGACCACGGTCGGCACCGACCTGTCGGCCCCGCTGGTCGGCGTCCACGACCTGCGGCTGACCCTGCACGGCGGGGTGCGCCTGGCCGCCTTCCGCTTCGGGGCGGCCCGTACGGCCGACTGAGGACCGTCGCGCCACGGCGGCCCGCCCATCGGATGGGCGGGCCGCCACCCGTACCCGGACCGGTGTCCGAAGCCGCGAGGCGCGCCCGGTGCCGCAGCCGTTCCAGTCCGTCCACCCCGCCGCCCGGAGGCGGCCCCATGTCGCTGCTCATCTCCCACCACACCAGCTCGTCATCGCTCCACCCGGAGGACGTCCCCATGCCGCTCACAGACTTCGGAATCGACGAACTCATCCGATACCGACCTGAGTTGACCGCCCCGAAGGACTTCGACGCGTTCTGGGAGCGCACCCTGGCCGAGGCCCGCTCGGTCGGCGGCGAGGTCAAGGCCGAACGCGTCACCTCCCAGCACCTGCTGCACACCGTCGAGGTCGACGACGTGCGCTTCCCCGGCTGGAACGGCGAGCCGGTCGCCGCCTGGCTGCTGCGCCCGCGCGGCGCGGACGGACCGCTGCCCGTCGTCGTCAGCTACCAGGGCTACTGCGGCGGCCGCGGCCTGCCCACCGAGCACCTGTTCTGGCCCGCCGCCGGCTACGCCCAACTCGTCGTGGACAGCCGCGGCCAGGGCCACGACACCCCGGACCGGACCACGGGCGACGGCACCCAGTGGGTCGAGGGCTTCATGACCCGCGGCATCGACTCACCCGAGAACTACTACTACCGGCGGCTGATCACCGACTGCGTGCGCGCCGTGGACGCGGTCGCGCAACTGCCCGGTCTCGACAGCGACCGGATCGTGGTGACCGGCGGCAGCCAGGGCGGCGGCCTCGCCCTCGCCGTGGCCGGCCTGACCGGGGACCGGGTCGCGGCGGTGATGCCGGACGTCCCGTTCCTGTGCCACTTCCGCCACGCCGCGCAGATCGCCGGGGAGGGGCCGTACCCGGAGATCGCCAAGTACCTGCGCTGGCACAGCCGGCACCGGGTCGAGCCGACCTTCGACACCCTCGACCACTTCGACGGCGTCCACTTCGCCCGGCGGGCCACCGCCCCCGCCCTGTTCAGCGTCGGACTGATGGATCCGGTCTGCCCGCCCTCCACCGTCTACGCCGCCTTCAACCGCTACGCGGGCGAGGACCGCACCATGACGGTCTGGCCGTTCGCCGACCACGGCGGCGGCTGCGGCTCCAACCCGCCCACCCAGCTCGCCTGGCTGCACGAGCGCGGCCTCGCGCCGGAGCGGTGACCGCCGTGACCCCCTGGGAGGAGCCGGACTTCCCCGCACTGCCCGCCGGGTTCCGCTTCGGCGCCGCCACCGCCGCGTACCAGATCGAGGGCGCCCACGACCTGGACGGCCGTGCCCCCTCCATCTGGGACACCTTCAGCCACACGCCCGGACGCACCCTCGGCGGCGCCACCGGCGACACCGCCTGCGACCACTACCACCGCTACCGGGAGGACGTGGCCCTGCTGCGCGGGCTCGGCGTCGACAGCTACCGTTTCTCGATCGCCTGGCCCCGCCTGCTGCCCCGGGGAACCGGCCCGGTGAACCAGAAGGGCCTGGACTTCTACGACCGCCTGATCGACGAGCTGTCCGCCGCCGGGATCCGACCCGCCGTCACCCTCTACCACTGGGACCTGCCGCAGGCCCTGGAGGATCGCGGCGGCTGGCGCGTCCGGGAGACCGCCGAGGCGTTCGCGTCGTACGCGGCCCTCGCCGCCGAACGCTACGGCGACCGGGTGGAGCGCTGGATCACCCTCAACGAGCCGTACTGCTCCGCGTTCGTCGGCTACGCCGAAGGCCGGCACGCCCCCGGCGTCCAGGAGGGCCGCGGCGCGCTCGCCGCCGCGCACCACCTGCTGGTCGCCCACGGCCTGGCCGTACGGGAGCTGCGCGCCGCCGGCGCCCGTGAGGTCGGCATCGCCCTCAACCTCGACCGCATCCACGCCGCCTCCGACCGCCCCGAGGACCTCGCCGCGCTGCGCCGCGCCGAGGTGCTGCACAACGACGTCTGGACCGAGCCGCTCCTCGCGGGACGCTACCCCGCGCAGGAGGACGAGACCTGGGCCGGTCTCGCCGACGGTTCCTGGCGGCAGCCCGGCGACCTGGAGGTGATCGGCGCGCCGCTGGACTTCCTCGGCGTCAACTTCTACCGCCCGATCACCGTCGCCGCCGCCCCGCACCGCACGGACGACCCCGAAGCGCGTACCGCCGTGGACATCGGCGTCACCGAGCTCGACCCGTACGGCACCCCGCACACCACCATGGGCTGGCCGATCGTCCCCGGCGCGCTCGCCGAGCTGCTGTGCGCCCTGCACGCCCGCTATCCGCAGCTGCCACCGGTCTGGATCACCGAGAACGGCGCCGCCTTCGAGGACGTGGCCCGTCCGGACGGACGCGTCCACGACCCGGAGCGGACCCGGTACCTCGCCGCGCACCTGGCCGCCGTCGCCGACGCGGTCGCGGCCCCGGTGGACGTCCGCGGCTACTACGTCTGGTCGCTGCTGGACAACTTCGAGTGGGCCCGCGGCTACCGGCAGCGCTTCGGCCTGGTCCACGTCGACTACGACACCCTGACCCGAACGCCCAAGGACAGCTACCACTGGTACCGGGGCCTGATCACCGCGCACCGCGCGCGGACGGAGGAATCCTCCCGATGAAGTTCACCGACGGCTACTGGCTGATGCGTCCGGGCTGCACCGCCCGCTACGCCGCCGAGGTCGCCGACGTCCGGGCCGAGGAGCACCGGATCACCCTCTACGCGCCGGTCAAGCACGTGCGCGGCCGCGGTGACACGCTCAACAGCCCGCTGCTGACCGTCGAATGCTGGTCCCCGGCCGAGGGCGTGATCGGGGTACGCACCACCCACCACGCCGGAAAGGTGCGGCGCGGACCGGAGTTCGCGCTGCCCGGCGCGCAGGACGGCAGCGGAAAGGTCCACCGGGACGGGGAGGTGGTGGAGCTCGGCGCCGGCGAACTGACGCTGCGCGTCGACACCTCGCAGCCCTGGCGCCTGGAGTTCACCGCCGGCGGCCGGGTACTGACCAGCGTCGGCGAACGCGGCACCGGCTTCGTCACCGACGCCGACGGCCGGCACCACATGCTGGGCCAACTCGCGCTCGGCGTCGGCGAACTGGTCTACGGGCTGGGGGAGCGGTTCACCCCGTTCGTCCGCAACGGCCAGGTGGTCGACATCTGGCAGGCCGACGGCGGCACCAGCAGCGAACAGGCCTACAAGAACATCCCCTTCCACCTGACCAACCGCGGCTACGGCGTCTTCGTCAACCACCCCGGGAAGGTCTCCTACGAGGTCGGCTCCGAGTCGGTCGGCCAGGTGCAGTTCAGCGTCGAGGACCAGACGCTGGAGTACTTCGTCGTCCTCGGCCCCACCCCCAAGCAGGTCCTGGAACGCTACACCGCGCTCACCGGCCGCCCCGCCCTGCCGCCCGCCTGGGCGCTCGGACTCTGGCTGACCACCTCCTTCACCACCGACTACGACGAGGCCACCGTCAACCGCTTCGTCGGCGGCATGGCCGAACGCGGCATCCCGCTCAGCGTCTTCCACCTCGACTGCTTCTGGATGCGCGAGTACCAGTGGTGCGACTTCGACTGGGACGCCGACACCTTCCCCGACCCGGTCGGCATGCTCTCCCGGCTCAAGCAGCAAGGGCTGCGGATCTCCACCTGGATCAACCCGTACATCGCCCAGAAGTCCGCGCTGTTCGAGGAGGGCATGCGGGCCGGGTACCTGGTGCGCAGGGCGGACGGCAGCGTGTGGCAGTGGGACCTGTGGCAGCCCGGCATGGCCCTGGTCGACTTCACCGACCCGGCCGCCCGCGACTGGTACACCGACAAACTGCGCACCCTGCTCGCGCACGGCGTGGACTGCTTCAAGACCGACTTCGGCGAGCGCATCCCCACCGACGTCGTCTGGCACGACGGCTCCGACCCCGAGCGGATGCACAACCACTACACCCACCTGTACAACCGGGCCGTCTTCGAGCTGCTGCGCGAGGAACGCGGCGAGGGCGAGGCGCTGCTGTTCGCCCGCTCCGCCACCGCCGGCGGCCAGCAGTACCCGGTGCACTGGGGCGGCGACTGCGAGTCCCACTTCAACGCCATGGCCGAATCCCTGCGCGGCGGACTCTCCCTCGGCCTGTCCGGCTTCGGTTTCTGGAGCCACGACATCGGCGGCTTCGAGGGCACCCCCACCCCCACGGTGTTCAAGCGCTGGGTGCAGTTCGGCCTGCTCTCCTCGCACAGCCGGCTGCACGGCAGCAAGTCCTACCGGGTGCCGTGGGACTACGGCGAGGAGGCGGTGGAGGTCACCCGCGAGTTCACCCTGCTCAAGCACCGCCTCGCGCCCTACCTGCAGCGCGCCGCCCAGCACGCGCACGCCACCGGCATCCCGGTGATGCGCGCCATGGTGCTGGAGTTCCCCGACGACCCCGCCGCCGCCACCCTCGACCGGCAGTACCTGCTCGGCGACGATCTCCTGGTCGCCCCGGTCTTCACCGACGACGGCACCGTCGAGTACTACGTCCCCGAGGGCACCTGGACCAATGTACTGACTGGGCATCAGGTCGACGGCCCCCGCTGGGTCAAGGAACGGCACGGCTTCCACACCCTGCCGCTGCTCGCCCGCCCCGACTCCGTCATCCCGCTCGCCGCCGACGACCAGCGCCCGGTCTCCGCCTGGGCCGAAGGCGTCGAGTTGCGCGTCCACGCCTTCGCCGACGGCGCCGAACGCACCGTCACCGTCCCGCGCAGCGACGGCGTCGGCGACGCCGCCCGCTTCCACCTGCGCCGCACCGGCGGCCGGCTCACCGTCACCACCGACAGCCCGCACCCGTGGCACGTGCGCATCGGCGGCCCGGACGGCCCCCTGCACACCCACCCGGCCGGCACCCCGGAGGCCCACCTCCCGTACCCGGCCTGAACCCCGCCTCCTGCACGTTCCCGTCCTCGTATTCGGAAGAGCCGCCATGGAGAGCCTGACCAAACGCCGGCTGACCGCCGACGAACTCGACACCCTGCTGCTGGTCGTCGAATGCGGCCCGCGGCTACCGGGGCGAGCACGTGTCGTTCTGCCGGGGCATGGTCGCCGAGGCCGTCGACCGCGTCCGGGCCCTGGGCTAGCCGCCGTGCGGGGAGCCGCGGCGCCGACCACGGGGCCGGTCGCGCAGCTCCCCGCCCGTGGTCGGCGTCCTCACCGTCAGCCGTGGTCGACCACGACCATCGCGTGCCCGTCCAGGCTGGTCACCCGCACGTGGACGTACTCGCCGTCGTACTGCCAGTGGAGCTCCTGCCCGGCCGGCTGCAGCCGCACCGCGCTCGGCTCGCCCGTGACGCGCACCGAGACCGGCACGTCGACCAGCGGGAACGGGTCGTGCACCAGGTCCAGCGCCGGGGTCTCCCGGGCCGGCACGAAGCTGATCAGGTGCACCACCGTGCCGGTGGGCGTACGGACCACGCCGGTCTCCAGGTGGACCGGCCCGCCGACCCGCAGCAGCGGATCGGGCAGCAGCCGGTCCAGCACCGCGCCGAGCAACTGTCGGTACGTCTCCACGCCGTGCTCGTGGAACGCCTCCAGCAGCGGCACGGTCACCGCGCCCACCCCGTCGGCGACCGCCGCGGCGACCTCGTCCGTGGGGTCGGCCGGCGGCGTGTACTGGTGGCCGCAGAACCGGTCCCAGCTGCGCGGGAAGTACGGCGCGACCACCGTGGCCAGCACCTCCGCGCCGGCCGCCGCCCGGGCGGACAGCCGGGCGCCGTAGCTGATCACCGGGAAGCCCTCCGGCGCGCCGGGGACGCCCCGGCAGGCGAGGAAGGACTCGCCCTCCGGGGCGGGCGCCAGCCCCTCGACCGGCAGGTCGGGGAGGGCCGGTTCGGTGCCGTTCAGCAGCGCCGCCCCGATCAGCAGCACCGCCCCGCCGCCGGTGCGGTACTCCTGGAGCCGGTCGGCGAGGGCGTCGTCGACCCGGCTGGTCTCCGGCACCACCACGGCCCGGTACCCGCTGAGGTCCGACTCGGGGGTGACCACGTCGAACTGCACCCGCAGCTGCTGCAGGGCGCGCACCGCGCCGATGATGCCCGCCCCGGGGTTGTCGCCGAACGCGGGGTCGGAGAGCAGTGCGACCTCGGTCTGCACCCGGCCGTCCTCGACGAACGGCTCGCACCGCTCGATGTGCCGGTAGACCGAGCCGATCAGCTCGTACACCGCGGGAGACAGCGCGCCGCGCGGGTGCAGCACGTCGCCGACGCCGCCGGTCAGCCCGTGGCTGAGCATCTGGCTGCACTCGTAGAGCAGCGCGGCCCGCGGCTTGAGGGCGGCGTTGTCGCCCCAGCTCTCGTGGAACCGGCCGGTGTGGCTCAGCGTCGGCAGCCCCATCGGCCGGACCAAGCGGGCCACGTACGGCAGGAAGGTGTAGCCCCAGCCGCCGGTCGGCAGGCCCTCGATCTCGGCGTGCCGGACGAACTTCCGCTCCTCGGCCAGCCGGGCCTTGGGCCGGCTGTTGAACCAGATGCCCTGGGCGGCGTCCGCCGGCAGCGCCTTCTCCACCATCGCGGAGTAGCGCGCCATGTAGTGCTGGGCCACCAGGGTGGCGTAGCGCGACCGGTGGTCGGCGTCCGCCGGGTCCAGGCCCTCGCGGCGCATCCCGTCGATCGCCCAGCGGCTCGCGCTCGGCTGGTCCCAGCACATGTCGACGAAGATCCCGTCGACCGGGGCGAAGCGCCGCAGCACCTCGTCCAACTGGTCGGCGAAGTAGTCGGCGTACGGGCTGGACATGTCGAGCACGTGCCACCCGGCGTCGAAGGCGGAGGTGGTCCAGCGGTTGAGTTTCAGGTCCTCGCCGTGTCCGATCCACTCGGGGTGTTCCCGGGCGGCGTACTCGTCGACCTGGAGGGAGAGGTAGATCGGTGCGCGGATCCCCACCGCGTGCAGGGCGTCGATCTGCTCGGCCAGCAGGTCGAGGCCGGGGTCGAGGCCGGGGTGGCGCTCGGGCCGGTCGGTCGCGTGGTAGAGGCGGCCGTGGTGGCACTTGGCGAAGACGGTGACGCTGTCGACGGCGGCGTCCTTGAAGGTCCGTGCGAAGGCCGCCGGGTCGAAGTCCCGGCCGACGTCCGGGATGTCGGGGCCGGTGTGGAAGTCCAGGTGCACCGTGCGGCGCGGGAACCGGCTCGGGTCGGGCGGGGTGGGGCGGGACACGGCGTCTCCTTGCGTACGGGTACGGAAGTCGGGGCCCGCGGGCCGGCTGGCCTAGTCGCGGGGGAGGAGGCGCGGGCCGCGCACGCCGCCGTCCACGGCGAGGTCGGTGCCGGTGGTGGCACCGGTGTGCGGGCCGGCCAGGTAGGCGATGGCGGTGGCCACCCGCTCGGCGGTCACCGGGTGGCCGGTGCGGCTGCGGGCCTCCGCGGAGTCCCGGTCGGGGGTCGGCCCGGAGTCGGCGTCCGGCAGCGGATCCGAACCCGGCACGGTCAGGGAACCCGGGTCGACGCAGGTCACCCGGATGCCGTCGGCGGCCAGGTCGGCGGCCATGGTGCGGGTCATCGAGCGGACCGCGCCCTTGGACGCCGAGGACAGCACATGGGCGGGCAGCCCCTCGGCGGCAGCGACCGGGCAGGTGTTGACGATCGCCGGGGCCGGCGAGCGCCGCAGGTACGGCAGCGCGGCCCGGGTCGTGCGCATCACCCCGAGGACGCCGACCTCGAACATCCTGCGCCACTCCTCCTCGCCGCCCGGCTCGACACCGTCGCGGGCGCCGACGCCGGCGCAGTTGACCAGGATGTCGATGCCGCCCAGCAGTTCGGCGGCCCAGGCCACCCCGGCGCGGACCGACTGCTCGTCCGCGACATCGGCGTACGCCCGGACCAGCGTGGACGGGACGCCTTCCGGTCGCACGTCGAGGCAGGCGACCCGCGCGCCACGGGCCGCCAGCAGGCCGGCCGCGGCCAGTCCGATGCCCGAGGCGCCGCCGGTGACGACGGCCGCCAGGCCTGCGAAGTCGGGCTCACCCATGGCTGCTCCTCCTCAATACATAGGATGGATTTGTAGAAGGCGCGGCCGTGATCCGTCCAGAGGTTGCGGCGAACGAGGCCACAAAGTGCCAGTTTATAGGGAGAGTTGAGGCAGTGGCAGGCAAGGGGTTCAGCTGCTCGTCGTTCGGCATTCCTCCCCCAAACATAGGATGTCCTGTTGGCTTGTCGATGTGTCTCTCCATGACCGCGTTCCCACCCCCGTCCCTGCCGACCCGCTCTGGTACCGGCACCCCGCCGACGACTTCCTCGACGCGCTCCCGCTCGGCAACGGCCGGCTCGGTGCGATGACCCACGGAGGCATCGCCACCGAGCGGATCGACCTCAACGCCGACACGCTGTGGTCGGGCGGCCCGGGCCCCCGCGACCGGACGGGTGCCGCCGAGCACCTGGCCGACCACCGCAGGCTCTTCTGCGCCGCCGCGCTCCGCCTCCACGGCCCGGCGGCCGCAGCGGACCGCCCGACCGGTGAACGCCTCGCCGCCGCCAACGCCGGCGCCCCCGACCCGGGCCTCGCAGCCCTGCTCTTCGCCTACGGTCGCTACCTGCTGATCGCCTCCTCGCGGCCCGGCACCCAGCCGGCGAACCTCCAGGGCATCTGGAACACCGAGGTCGGGGCCCGGGCGGGGAGACGCCCGGGCCCGTACCGGCGGGCTTCAGCAGGCCGGTGGAGCCGATCGCCTCGACGAGCACGAGGCGCATCTCCCCGGCCGCCCTCTCCCGCGATGTGTGTGCTGACGATCGGCCCGAACCAACAGCGCCCGCCACCGCGACCGAACGGTCGCCGCCTGCGGCGGTGTGACCGTGGCGGTGGACGGACGCCACGGTCAGTGCCGGGCGAACTGGACCCGGGTGGGTTGGGCGACATCCGGTCTCACCGCGAGGCCGTCCACGGTCAGCTGTTCGCCGTAGATGTCCGTGATCCTGATCGAGGAGCCGCAGCCGTTGCCGTCGGCGGCGAGGAAGTGGTTGTAGTCGGTACGCGGCAGCTGCCGCCAGCCGCCGGCGGTCCGCACCGCCAGGGCGGCGACCGGATTCCGGTGGCCGATCACCTGGATGCCGCACCAGTAGCGGCTGGACCCGGTCTTGTACCGGACGGAGAGCGTGGCCGGTGCGGCGGCGGGGCTCAGCAGGCTCCAGGTGATCGGCAGCCGGCCGACCTTCAGATCGGCGAGCTTGGCGAACGCCTGCTGGCTGAGGTCGAGCTGCCCCGGCGCGCAGGGCAGCGGGCACTCGTTGACGATCCGCACCGTGATCGAGGCCCCGTTGGCGGCCCGGACCAGTACGTACGCGCCGCACGCCCGGGAGGACTCGTAGTCGGTGTGGTTCATCGCCGCGATCATCATGTCGGCGGACGGACCGTACAGGCAGGCACCATTGCCGTCGGCGGCTTCGTACGCGGTCGCCACGCCCTTGTAGCCGACGGCGGGGCGGATTCGCCCCGCCGCAGGTGCTGCCGGGGGAGTTGCGGACGCGGAACGCGGGCTACCCGATGCCGAGGCCGGGGCAGTCGGGGAGGCGGCGGAGACTGAGGCAGAGGCCGACGGCTGCGCCGAGGTGGTCGGCGCGCCGACCACCGGCCCAGCGGAGCCGGAACCCGCCGGATCGCCCGCCGGGGCCCCTGCCACGGCCGCACCGGCAGGTCGGCCGGTGTCGGCGCCGCTCCCGGGAAGCAGCGCGACGGCCAGGCAGGCCAGCGCTCCTGCTGCGGTCAACACCAGTGGAATGCCGACGGCTCGTCCGCGGTTCCGCGCGCGCCGCTTCCGCGGAGCGCCGTGCTTCGTCGTGCTCATGCTCGTCCGTTCGGTAGATCATGCCGCTGTTGCACATCCCAGTGGCCGCCGACGGCGAAAAGGTTGCCGTCGCGTGCGGACTCTCCCGCGAGAGATCAGCGAGGAGGCCGCCCACATCGGCACCACTCGCAGGTCGCCGCGGATGCCTGTCGGCCCGGACGCCTCGGGACTGCCACCGACCGCGCAGACCTGGCGCCCCGGGAACAGCACCAGCGGCACCGGTACTGGGGCGAGACGGCTCTGACCGACGTCGTCGGCGGTCTGCTCGCCGGTCGACGATGCGTCATCGACCCCCGAGCATCAAGACCTCCGCGAGGCCGTGCGCCCCGCGTACGACGCTCGCCACCTGGAGTCGAGTGTCTGCACGCACCAGATCGTCTTGCCGCTGGTGGTGTGCCGGGTGCCCCAGCCCTGGGTGAGCTGGGCGACGAGCATCAGGCCCCGGCCGCCCTCGTCGAAGGCGCGGGCCCGGCGCAGGTGCGGGGTGGTCTTGCTGGCGTCGGAGACCTCGCAGATCAGCGCGGTGTCACGGATCAGCCGCAGTCTGATCGGTGGCTCGCCGTACTTGACGGCGTTGGTGACCAGCTCGCTGACGACCAGCTCGGTGACGAACGCCTCCTCCTCCAGGCCCCAGGTGGCCAGTCGCTCGACGGCGAATTGGCGGGCGGGCGGCACCTGCGAGACGTCGGGCTCGACGTTCCAATCGGCGACGCGGTCGGGGGTCAGCGCGTGGGTGCGGGCGAGGAGCAGGGCCGCGTCGTCGGTTCGGTGGTCGGGGAGCAGGACGGCGATCGCCGTGCCGCAGAGGGCCTCCAGCGAGGTGGCCGGCTCGCTCAGGGCCCCGAGCAGTTCGGCGATCCCCTGCTCGGCGTCGCGTTCGCGGCTCTCCACCAGGCCGTCGGTGTAGAGGGCGAGCAGGCTGCCCTCGGGCACCTCGACCTCGGTCGGTTCGAACGGCAGCCCACCGATGCCGAGCGGCGGTCCGGGCTGTACGGACAGCGGGGTCCTGATGCCGTCCGCCGCGATGATCAGCGGCAGTGGATGGCCCGTGCTCGCCATGGCGCAGCGGCGGGAGACCGGGTCGTAGACGGCGTACAGGCAGGTGGCCCCGGATTCGCCCGTCGACTCGAAACGGTTTTCGGGCTGGAGGTCGTCGGGGTCGCCCTGGTCACCGGGGCATCCGGCGGCATCGGCCACGCCACCGCCCTGGAGCTGGCCCGCGAAGGTGCCTCCGCGGTTGCCTCGCTGTGACCGGTGGGCCCGTTGGTCTGCCGGAACGGGGAGCACCGTGCGGATGCCGCGCCTGCGCAGGTGGTCGCGGACGGCCCTCGACGAGTAGGCCCGAGCCGTCCTTTGCCGACTTTCCTGACGCGGTGTCATTCGCGGGTGGCGGGGATGTCGCCGTCGAACCAGGGCCGGGTGACGGTCAGGCGGTGTTCGGCGAGGCGGGCCGACCGGGCGGGGCCGGCGGGCGGTCGTACATCCGGCGGTCGCGGGACGGCTGAGCGAGCGAGCCGGCCAGCGCGAACATCGCACCCATCGACGGGGGCTGGGACCCGCAGACGGACGGTGTCCTGGTGGTCGCCGAATCACCCGTAGGAAGTACTCACGGTCACGCCTCCACCGGTGCGGCGACCTCGCCGGTGCGCCGGAGCTTCTGCCAGCGCAGTCGGCCACCGGTCATCGCGGTGATCGCGGACTGCAACAGGACGATGTACATCAGCTGTCGGTAGACCAGCTGCTGGGTCGGCAGGCTGATCAGGTGCCAGGGCTTCTCGCGGTCGAGCCGGAAGGCGTACAAGGACAGCACGGCCTGGATCAGCAGGAAGCCGCCGAAGCTGATGAGGGTCAGCCTGGCGTCCGCGAACAGTACGCCGTAGATCAGGAAGACGTCGACCAGCGGCGCCAGCAGCGGGGCGACCACGCCGAACATCACGACGATCGGCAGCCCGAGGCGGCCGAAGCGCCCGGCCGGCCCTCCGGCGGTGACGGCGCGGCGGTGCTTCCACATCGCCTGCATCGAGCCGTAGCTCCAGCGGTACCGCTGGGACCAGAGCTGCTGGAGGCTGGCGGGGGCCTCGGTCCAGGCGCGGGCGCGCTCGGCGTAGACGATCCGCCAGCCTTCGCAGAGCACCGCCATGGTGACGTCGGTGTCCTCGGCGAGGGTGTCGTCGCTCATCCCCCCGACCGCCTGCAGGGCCTCCTTGCGGAAGGCGCCGACCGCGCCGGGGATGGTCGGGATGATGCCGAGCATGTCGTACATCCGGCGGTCCAGGTTGTGGCCGAGGACGTACTCGATGTGCTGCCAGGCGCCGATCAGGGTGTCGCGGTTGCCGACCTTGGCGTTGCCCGAGACCGCGCCGATCCCCGGGTCGCCGAAGGGCTGGACCAGCTCGCGCACGGTGGCCGGCTCGAAGACGGTGTCGCCGTCCATCATCACGACGATGTCGTGCGAGGCGGCCGCGATGCCGACGTTGAGCGCGCTGGACTTGCCGCCGTTGACCTTGCGGATCAGCCGGACGAACGGCAGGTTCATCTCCTCGACGATGTCCGCGGTGCCGTCCGAGGAGCCGTCGTCGATGACGATGACCTCGATCGGGTAGTCACTGGCGGCCAGCGAGTTGAGGGTGTTGGCGATGCACTCGCGCTCGTTGTAGGCCGGGACGAGCACGGTGACCGGCTCGGTGACGGGTTCGCCCCAGGCGTCCTGCCGCTTGGCGCGGCGGGCGTGGATCGGAGCGAGGACCAGCATCAGCGCGAACCGGCCGAAGTTCAGGAAGCCGACCACGGCCAGTAGCGCGATCAGCGCCGGCAGGGTGCGCACGCCCAGCTGGGTGGCCCAGATGTAGCCCTTGCCCGCCCACAGCTGGAAGCCGTGCACCGGCGTGGTGGCGCTGGAGGCGCCGAGTGCCTCGGTGATGGTGGTGAAGCGGTAGCCGTCGGCCTGCAGTTTGTCGATGAGCACGCCGAGCGCCTCGACGGTCTGGGAGCGGTCGCCACCGGCGTCGTGCAGCAGGATCAGCTCGCCCGCACCGGGCTTGGCCGGCAACGCCTCCTTGACGATCGCGTCCACACCCGGACGCTTCCAGTCGTCGGTGTCGTGGTCGATGAAGGCGGTGACGTAGCCGCGGGCACCCAGGTACTTGATCACCGGGTAGCTCAAGTCGTCCAGCGCGGCCGAGTTGGACGAGTACGGCGGGCGGAACAGCGCGCTGTGCACCCCCGCGACGCCGGCCAGCGCCAGCTGGGTCTGGGCCATCTCCCAGTTGATCCGGGCGTGCGACTGGACCGCCAGGTCGGGGTGGGTGAAGCTGTGCAGGCCGATCTCGTGGCCGTCCGCCACGATCTTCCGGATCAGGTCCGGGTTACGGGCGGTCATGGCGCCGGTCACGAAGAAGTCCGCGTGGACGTTGCGGGCCGCGAGGATCTCCAGGATCTTCGGGGTCCACTCCTCCGAGGGGCCGTCGTCGAAGCTCAGGACCACGGTGCGGTCCGGGATGCGGTAGCTCACCGGATGGTCGTTCCTGCTGCCGCGCGCGTCGATGATCGGGCCGCCCTTGAGCAGATCCTGCGGCACGGTCGTCTTGTCGACCGAGTCGGCGATCCGGGCGTCGTGGAACACCTCGTTGGTGGCGAGGCCGCGCAGGACGATGAGCAGGAGCAGGCACGCCAGCAGGGACAGCGGCATGAAGAAGCGCAACGGCGGCGCAGCCAGTCGGCGCGGCCTCCGCAGGGACTGCCGGCGGCGCTGGTGGCGGGACAATGGCGCTCCTGGAGATGGGTGGTGCGGCGGTTCAGGGGTGCTTGGTCGACCGGCCCGAGGGCGTCCTGGGCGACGACGTCGACAGGGTGCCTAGACCGCGGGAGAGTGGAGCGAACGCTAGTGCACAAACCTGAATCGAATTGGGGTTGATGGGTGGATTTGGTCCGATCTGGCAGGGGGTTGTAATCGGATCGAAATGCCGGTCGGCGCGTACCGGAACGTAGGCGTGCACGCACCGTCGGCGTCGGACTCCGTCCCTCCGCATCCGGACGGGGGCGCGCCGGAGGGGCTTGCGCGCCCCGTTAGGATGACCCCCTCATCCGATCGGCGCGCACGTGCGATCGGTACGCCCCAAGGAGCCCGCGTGAGTCAGCCCCGCCGCATCCCTCGTCACCGCGCGTGGAGCGTGCTCACCCTCCCGACCCTGCTGTGCGTGCTCACCGCCTGTTCGAGCGGCCCGGCCTCCGGTGGCGGCGACGGCGCCGCGACGGCGAAGGGCGGGTCCGCGACCAGCGCCTCGCCGACCCCGACCGGCCCGCCGGGAACCCTGTTCGACAGCTTCCACTACGCCGGTCCCACCGACCCCGCGCTCACCGACCACGGCTGGGAGATCCGCACCGGCGAGGGCGGCCCCGGGATCAAGGACACGTGGTCCGACGCCGGCGCGAGCTTCCCCGCCGACACCACCGCCCAGGGCGGCCGGACCCTGCAGCTGCAGGCGTCCACCGACGGCACCCAGAAGGGCACCAAGCAGGTCGAGATCCAGAGCACCGGCGCCAAGCTCTTCAACGGCACCTTCGCCGCCCGGGTCTACCTCAGCGACAAGCCGGCCGGCGGCAAGAACGGCGACCACGTCGTCCAGACCTTCTTCCCGATCTCCGCCGCGGAGGACTCGGCGGACTACAGCGAGCTCGACTACGAGTACCTGCCGAACGGCGGCTGGGGCGCGCCGGGTCCGCAGCTCGACACCACCAGCTGGTTCAAGGCCGATCCGCCGGACCGGGTCACCAAGCCGCACAAGCGGCGCCTCGAGGGCTGGCACATCATGATGGTCACCGCCGTGGACGGGAAGGCCACCTACTCCATGGACGGCAAGGAGCTGTTCACCAGCACCGGCAAGTACGTCCCGCGCGAGAAGATGAACGTCCACTTCAGCAACTGGTTCATCGACCTGCTGCCGTCCCCCGGCGGACAGCGCACCTGGAACATGAAGATCAACTGGTTCTACTACAAGGACGCCGCGGCCGTCTCCTACGCGGACGTCCAGAAGACGGTGGACGGCTTCTACAGCGCCGGCACCGATTTCGTGGACACCCTGCCGAAGTCCTGAGCCCGGCCCGAACGGCGTAGGACGGGTCCGCCCCCGGCCCGTCCTGCGCCGTAGGCGCCCGGTCGGTGAGTGTTGTCAGCGTTGCAGCTCGATGGTGAGGACGGCCTTGGCCGCTGACGTCAGCCGGTTCGGGCTGCACCGGGTGCGGTGGAAGATTCGCCGGCGCTTGACCGTGGCCAGGCCGAATTCAACGCGACAGCGAAGTCGGGCGTGGGCCCGGTTCGGCGACCTTTGCCCGGCGCCGAGTTCCTCGCGGGGCGGGCGCCCGCTCCGAGAAGGCTCATTAATAACTGGCTTGGAGCCGGGTCGTCGGCGTCGGGCCACGACGGGGTGGCCCTTTCCTCTGCACCACTCGTTTCGGACGGTGATTGTCCTTCGGCACCTACCCGAGAGGCCGGTGAGCCGCCGCTGGAGAGATCCCTCGACCCTGTCCACCTCGCACAGCGGTTCGCGGCAGTACGGCCAAAGGGCAAGTGTCTGCGATGCTCCGGCGCGGCTAGGGGCACCAGCGTGGAGGTCGAACTCCAGCCCGCGTCACCGGCTTTGACCAGGCCGTAGCCGACGGCCAGGTGCCCGGGCGGGTGTCGGATACTGGCCGGATGGACAGCACCTCCATCCGGGACTCCTACGACGCGGTCGCAGACGTGTACGCGCAGGGCTTCACCGCCGATCTGGCCTCCAAGCCGTTGGACCGTGCCATGCTGACGGCCCTTGCCGAGCAGGTCCCGCACGAGGGCCTCGTTGCCGACGTGGGATGCGGTCCGGCCCAGGTGGCGTGCTTCCGGGCCGATCTGAGAGTTCCGGTCCTGGGGCTGGACGTGTCGCCGGGCATGGTGGAAGTGGCCCGGGCGCGTCGCCCCGGGCTGGACGTGCGGGTCGGATCGATGCTCGACCTTCCACTCGGTGACGGGGAGTTGGCCGGTGTCGTGGCGTTCTACTCGCTGATCCATCTCCAGGTCGAGGAGCGGCCGCTAGCCTATGCGGAGTTCGCCCGGGTGCTGCGGCCGGGAGGTCTTCTCCTTGCCGCGTTCCATGCGGGTCAGGAGGTTCGTCGTCTGGACTCCTGGCTCGACCGTCCGGTCGCACTCGACTTTTTCGCCCTGCGACCCGACGAGGTGAGCGCGGGTCTTGCTGCTGCCGGATTTGCGGTGGAAGCAACGCTGATACGAGGACCCTATCCGGGTGAAGCGGACACGGAGCGCGCGTATCTACTGGCCCGCAGGCTGGGGTGACCTGGTGATACGTGGATTGCTTCGATGACGGTGGTGCGGTGTTCGTAGCAGCGGGCCGGCCGCTGGCGCACGGTGATCTCATCCGGCAGCGGCCCAAGGCCCTACAGAAGATCCAGAGTTGGAGCGAGTGGATGTGAGTCGTGGCGGTTCGCACCGGCCAGAGCCCGCCCGAGCGGGATGCCGTAGCCGTCGGCCGTCCCGGAACGCTTCATGCCCTGTTCGCCACGGTCGACGGGTGAGCGTGCAGCCGCCTCGCCACTGCCGGGCGCCTTGGTGATCGCGCCATCCACCGCGATCTCGTCCAGGACGAGGCCGGCGATCCGGTCGGAGGCCTCCAGCGCGATCCGCTTCAGCCGGGCGAAAATACCCAGGCCGATCCACTCGTCGCGACGGTTGCGGATCGTGGTGGCCGAGGCAGCAGAGCGGCGAATTGGTCCCAGAGCGGTTCGGTCAGCCACGACGGCAGCGTAGGTACAGGTCTCCCAGGTGTTCACAGAGCGTCAGCAACTCCATGATCGGCGAACCTGTGTCCGTCCCGTTCCTGCGGCCCGGTCCTCCGCCTGGTTGCGCGGGTCAGCCTGGATGGAACGTAATCCGTACGCCGGTGTCCACCGGGAGGATCAGCACGTTGCCGTCCTCCCAGGTCCAGTCCCGCGGGATCAGGAACATCCGGTTGTTGGCCTGTGCCAGCAACCGCACGCCGCGGTAGCGGTAGCGGAAGCGCTGGCCCGCCCCAGCGTCCGGCAGCGTCCGCTCCTCCACGCCTGGCCACTGGAGGTACAGCCGTTCCGTGGTGTCGAGCACCACCGCCGGACGCAGGGCGAGGTTGTCGGCCAGCCACCGGGCGTCGGCCGTTCCCTTCCGGTGGGCGAAGCCGCCGGCGGCCCAGAACGAACAGAGCACGATCAGTGCCACACTGATGCCCAGCGCCGCCCGCTCCCCGGCCAGCGGGTACGGCGCACCGCCCGCTCGGACGGCCACCATCCGGGCCAGCACCACCACCAGCAGCGCTCCGCCGATCAACAGCGGGGTGCCCATCGGGCCGCCGTCGATCACCTCGAATCCGGCGAGGAAGCCCAGCGCCAACAGCGGCACGACCACTGCCGCCGCCACCACCCGGCAGGCCCGACGCACGGTCCGGCGGCCGTCCGCGCCGCTGTGCATCGTCCGGGTCGCCAGGTGGTAGCCGACGGTGGCCAGCAGGCCGACACACAGCAGCACGCCGGCAGGCAGGTACAGTGCGGGCGAACTGCGCAGCATCAGGTCCTGGGTGGAGAAGCCAAGGGTCGCAGCGTCCACGCCGAAGTAGTGGTAGAGCGAGTCGGTGTAGGCGTAGCCGAAGAAGAACAGCAGGGCCGTGATGAAGGTCGTCGGCGCGATCCAGGAGGCGAGCAGGCCGACCCAGCTGCTCCACGACCGGCCCGGCGGTGGCGGTGACTGCGCCTCGGTGCCCGCGGAGCTGTCGCCGTCGTCGGGATCCTGCCCGCCGTCAGCGCTCAGCGGGGACTCGCAGGCTCGGGGGCAGGTTCGGGCTGGACGGACGACTGAACGCCGGGGTCCTCGTTTCCGGGGTCCTCGCCGCCCGGATCGGGATTGTCCGGGGTCTCACCGCCGGGGTCGTCCGGGTCCTCGCCGCCCGGATTCTCGTTGGGATCGTCGGGGTCCCCGCCACCCGGAGTCTCGCTGGGAACGTCGATCTGGCTCCGGGCGGTGACGGAACGCGTCTCACCGTCGATGGTGACGCTGATACAGAGGGCCGGGTTGCTGTTGGGCGGAGGATTGCCGCTCAGCTTGAAGTCGGCCGTCAGCGGGCTGCTCCCGTCCACCACTTCGATCTCCTCCGTTTCCGGGGACGTGAACTTGCCGGTGGCGCAGTCCCGGACATTGCTGATGGTCGCCGTGAAGCTCTCCCCCGTCGAACTCGACAGGCTGATCTGGGCATAGGGCCATTGCCCGCTCGCGTTCGCCGAGACCTGGCCCGCAGTCTTGAAACCGCCCTGGTTGCCACCACCCTCGACCCGCTGCTCCTGCGGCTGCTGACCCGAGCCCTCCGCCGGTGGCGTCGCGTAGAGGTCGGCCGTCGACTGCGCCGCGCTGGCCGCGGCGCCCGATCCCGAGCCGGAGTCACCGCCACCCCCGCAACCCGCAAGGACCGGCACCAACAGCGCCGCGGCCAGTCGGCGGACCGGCCCGTCAACGACGGTACGGAGCGTGACGCAAGGTGTCCCGGACATGAGTTCTCCCATCCGAGGGCGCGACGAGAAGGCGGCCGGACCGGCCTCACCGAACACTAGCCGTTCGCACACTTCCTGACTGTCCGCCAGTCGTGTGGAATCGGTCCATCCTCCCCTCCCGCCGGAGGACCGGCCGCGGCCGCCGACGCTCCGTGGCCGGCGGGCGGCTCGAGCGGGGCGCCGGCCCGGCGCCGGTGCGCCCGCCGGCCGGGTGGTCAGGACGCCCCCTGTCCGCGGGGGTGGGGGCGCCACGCCGCTTCGGGAATGGGGCTGGGCAGCAGGGCGGCGAGCTCACTGTCCGTCACTTCGTGCCAGCCGGTGGGGTCGCAGGTCATGTAGGCACCCGCGGGTTCTCCCCCCGATGCGTCGGCGGTGGGCGCCGTGACGGTCCGTCGCCAGCCGAACGCCACGCCGCACGTCTGCTCCGGCACCTCGAAGCCCGCCGGGGCGCGGCCCACCCACGCGACCACGAACACACCGAGTTCGGACGGCCTCCCGTCCTCGAAATGCCGGTAGACCCTCCCTTGTTCGAAGAACACCATGAGCTGTGCCCACCTTCGGCTGGCTGCGTTCAAGCACTGCCCGGACCCTCCGGCGTCGTCGGCCTGCACCACGACTGCGCGCACACCACCCGTGGTGGGCCGCCCCGGGACGGTCCTCCCGGTTCAGAAGTCGAAGAGGGTCTTGGAGAACGTACCGGCGATACTCCTCGATACGTTGTTGGTGGTGTCAATGATCGCCACGTTGGTGTAGCTCACGTCCGCCAGCATCAGCCGCTGCCCGTTCGGGCAACTGAAGGAACCCGCGCTGGCGGGGTCAAGGTCGGCGTCGCCGTGACCGTGTCGCCGAGGCCGGCTTCCTTGAAGTTCACGTTGGGTTGCGACTCGACGCGAAGAGGAAGCGCGGGCTGGTCGCGAAGGCCGGCCCGACGCCCAGCACCAGGACGGTGAGCGCGACGGTTCCGGACGGTGGTCCCCTGACCGCGATCGGCGACGCCCGCACCCGTCCGAGGGCCCGGGATGCCCGGGGGCAAGGTCTCCCGTCGCATCCGGGAGGCGGTTGCCCTTCTCGGCTCGCCTCTCGGGCCAGGTCTCGTCACGGGCTGCACTCCTGCCTCCCACGCTACGCCGCTGCACCCCGGGAACAAGCCCCCCAACGATCTACGGCCGGTCACGCTCCGCTGCCCTCCTGCGGAATGCCGGGGTTCGGCGACCGCCTGCTCAGGTGCCGGGGCCGCCGGCCCGTCAGGCAGTCACCGGCGTCGGCGCGGCTGCCCGCGCAATGCGCCCGCTCCCGTCACCGGGTTGCCCGTACGAGAGACCGCCACCCGGAGACTGCTGCGGGAAGGCTCATGCTCGCCTGCGCGGCCCGCAGGACGGACAGCCACCTGCCCGGCCTCGCGCCGCCGGTGCAGCGCTGAAGTCCGGAGTTCACCCCGTCGTCGGCGGTGCAGGCGCAGCGGCGAGCCGAGTGCGGGCCGCGGTAGTTGAGTCCGTTCCGCCCATGAAGGGGTGACCGCGCCGGCGGCCGGCTGCTGCGGGGCATGCTGCCGTTTCCAGGGCCCACCATTGTCATCAACAATGCGGCACTCGTCATGGCCACCCGATTCCTTCATGTGCACGGCAAAATTCGACAATACTGCGCGTGCTCTGTGTGTGAGCAAGTGGAATGCCAAGCGCGGCCGATGGATGGCACATTGGTTCGAGCTTCGATGTTCCGACCGTGCGCGATGGCGTCGACTTGGGGGAGTCGTGCCCATGCCGGTTTCGCGTA
The DNA here is from genome assembly GCF_040680995.1 of Kitasatospora sp. NPDC051914. Classification (NCBI taxonomy): domain Bacteria; kingdom Bacillati; phylum Actinomycetota; class Actinomycetes; order Kitasatosporales; family Streptomycetaceae; genus Kitasatospora; species Kitasatospora sp. NPDC051914. The sequence continues at coordinate 13,348 of NZ_JBFAXX010000030.1, read as the reverse complement.
ATTGCCGAAAGCCCGGGTCGCCTTGGACTCGCCCAAGGCCGTCCGGTGCCAACGGGCAACGACGTGGCCTGCGGCAATCAGCCTGCCGGCAGGGGCATGGGACGCTGCATCAGCTTTGTGGCCCGTCGGTTCGGAGCTGCCGCGCTTACCCGCATCGAGCCACGTGGAAACGCTCGACAAGCCAACTGACCATTCGCCACAACATGGTCACGAAAGGGCACTTGCCCTTTACTCCCTCTTCGCGTTCTGCGCCAATTGGCGGCGCGGCGCGGGTCCTGTCGCGGCCGCACGGCCAGGAATCGGAGGAGAGGCGAACTGGCGCCTCAACGGCCGGCCATGGCGAACAAGTGACGACACGACGAAAGATCCATTACATGCACATTCGCAGCAAGCTCGCCGGCGGCGTCGCGGCCTCCGCGGTGGCCATCGCTCTCGGTGCCACCCCCGCCTCGGCGGCGGTCGGCTTCGACCCTGCCACCGGCACCGGCTTCGTCGGCAAGGGCGACGTCCAGACCGCCCTCGGCTACAACAACGCGGTACTTCAGAAGGCTGTCGACGCCAAGAGCCTCGCGTTCACCGCCAAGCAGCCGACGACCCAGTCGCTGTCGCAGGCCGCCACCCAGGCAGGTTCGCAGACCGGCACCCAGGTCGGCGCCCAGTCCGCGGTGCAGGCCGGCACCCAGGCGGCCACCCAGGTCGTCTCGCAGGATCTGACCTGCACGTTCACCAACGGCAACGGCACCAAGACGTTCCACCGCGACGGAGTGCGCGACGGCGAGCGCACCGGCACCCGGACCGGCTCGCGCGACGGCAGCCGCGAGGGCAGCCGGGACGCCTCCCGCGAGGGCACCCGGACCGGCAGCCGCTCCGGCAGCCTCACCGGCAGCCTCGGCTACGACATCGACGTCGATGCCCGCAAGGCCAACCAGTACACCGGCTTCATCCTCAAGGGCTGGAAGGGAGAGCCCTCGTACGAGGCCGGAAACGCCGACTGGAACTCCCCCACGTTCGGTGACTGGTCCTTCGGTGACTGGTCGTTCGGTGACTGGTCGTTCGGCGACTACGCGTTCGGTGACTACGGGTTCGGCAACTACACGTTCGAACCCGTGGCCGGTGTGGACTGGGGCGCCTGGGACGCGGCTCCCGGCGAGAACCCGGACGACTGCCTCCGCAGCTCCAACGCCGACAGGATCACGGCCATCAGCAACGTCATCACGCCCGGCGCGGTCACCGACGGCCCCGTCACGGACGGCGCCGTCGTCGACGGCGCCGTCACGCCCGGCAGCATCGCCGACGGCGCGATCACCGAGGGCGCGATCACGTACGGTGCCGTCGAGGCCGGTGTGCGGAACCCCAGCGGCCCGGCCAAGCTGTTCGTCAACGGCAAGGCCCTCTGAGCAACCCGCACCCACAACGGCAGCCCCCGGCCCGACCCTGCGGCCGGGGGCGGCGGCAGGCGGGACGCGCGGTCATCGCTCCCGGGGCGATCCGCCGGAGACCGGGACAGTGCCCGCGTCCGGGTTCACGGTGACCGCCCAGGACCTGCCGCCCCGCCCGCCCGCGCGGGCGCCGGAGGTATGTCGCGGTAGGCGTCGGCCAGCGCGTACGTGAGGGCGGAAGCGATGGTGAGTACGCCCCACACTCCCCAGGCTCCGGTCGGCGCCCGGGCGGGAAGCAGGGCCGCGAGCGGGAGAAGGCCGGTGGCGAGCAGCAGCGGCCAGGTCCGGCGAAGGGTCTGCGGGAAGCGGTCGAAGTCCTCCCGGTGGCGCCGGGTGAGGCGAACGGCCGCCACGAGCAGTGTCGCGGCCTGGAGAGCGGTCAGGGTCCAGACGAGGAACACGGCGACGTCCTTGGCTACTTGGGATACGGGCTGCGCCGGGCGGCCATGCGTCGCCGGTGGGCGGCCCGGTCGATGCGGCCGTTCAGCAGGAGTCCCGCGCACCGGCCTTCGGCGGCCTCAAGGGCGGTACGGCACCCCACATGGTTGTTCACCTCACCGGGGGACGGGCGGTCGTCTCATGGGTGGGCGGTGTCGCGCAGGGCGGCGAGCCGCTTGCGGTACTCCTGATCGTCGATCTCGCCGCGGGCGAACCGCTCGGCGAGCAGTTGCTCGGCCGACGGACGGTCGGCGGCGGTCGGCGGGGCCGGTGGAGCGGGGTGGCTGGTGGAGCGGTCCAGGGCCCTGAAGAGCAGGACGCCGCCGAAGACGATCAGCGCGGTGAACACCAGCATGCTGATGCTCATCCCGAACCAACCCCAGCCGCTCATGCCGCCGTTGTGCCAGTACATCATCGAGATCGCCTCCCGGCCTTCTCCTTCACCCTCCATGCTGCTGCGCCGCGCCCCAGGGGGTATGGGCCTATCGGTCCCTGTCCGCCGTCCACTGGACCTCCGTGCGCGCTGGGCCTGGCGACCCCGCTGTCCATCATGGTGGCCACCGGCAAGGGCGCGCAGGCAGGCATCCTGATCCGCTCCGCCGAGGCATTGGAGAGTGCGCACGAGATCGACACGGTCGTCCTCGACAAGACCGGTACCGTCACCGCCGGAGCACCCGTGCTCACCGACGTCCGCCCGACCGGCCGACTGGACGAGGCGGAGCTGCTGCGGCCGGTCGCCGCCGCGGAGGAACCCAGCGAGCACCCACTGGCCGCGGCGATCGTGGCCGGCGCCAGCGAGCGGGGCTCGGACCTCCCACAGGCCACCGCCTTCGACTCGGTCACCGGCAAGGGCGTGCAGGCGACCGTCGACGGCCGAGCGGTCCTGGTCGGCAGCAGGCGCCTGCTCGCCGACGTCGGCATCGACACGGCGGCCCTGCAGGAGGACGCGGCCGAGCTGTCGGCCCGCGGCAGGAGCCCTGTCCTGGCCGCGGTCGACGGACGGGCGGCCGGCGTCCTCGCGGTCGCCGACCCCGTCAAACCGGACTCCGCCCGGGCGGTCGCGGCACTGCGCGGCACGGGAGTCGACGCGGTGATGCTGACCGGCGACAACCGGCACACCGCGGCCGCCATCGCCGCAGAGATCGGCATTTCCCGGGTGCTGGCCGAGGTGCTGCCCGAGCACAAGGCCGACGAGGTCCGCCGGCTCCAGGCCGAGGGCCGCACGGTCGGCATGGTCGGCGACGGCATCAACGACGCTCCCGCCCTCGCCGCCGACGTGGGCCTCGCGATCGGCACCGGCACCGACGTCGCCATCGAGGCCGCCGACGTCACCCTCATCTCCGGCTCCCTGGCCGGCGTGGCCACCGCCGTCCGGCTCTCGCGAGCCACCATGCGCAACATCCGCCAGAACCTGTTCTTCGCCCTCGTCTACAACGCCGTCGGCATCCCCGTCGCCGCCGGAGTCCTCTACCCGATCTGGGGCGTCCGCCTCAGCCCGATCATCGCGGCCGCCGCCATGGCCCTGTCCTCGCTGTCCGTGGTCACCAACTCCAACCGGTTGCGCCGCTGGCACCCCGAACCCCTGCCCGCCGCGATGCCCGCGGCCGTCGAACCACGGGTCGAGGTTCCCGACGACCGCCGTGACGAGCAGGCGCCGGCCGGTGCGGGACCCACGACGGTCACGGACCCCGTGTGCGGCATGGCCATCGGCCCCGGTGATGCCGCCGGGACCCGTGAGGGGCCCGGCGGCCGGCTGTACTTCTGCTCCTCCGGCTGTGCCGTCGCGTACGACGCCGAGCCCGGGCGGTACACGGGGCAGGGCCCGGTGCGGGGCGGAGGCGGAGGCCGACCGCGGACGCGGCGCGGTCAGTGGTGGTGGCCGGGGCTGCCGTGCGGGGGGACGCTCGGCGAGGCGGAGGGTGCCGCGGGCTTGGAGGCTCCGGTCGACGGCGCGGGCGTGGCGGCCGGTGCTGCACTCGGATCGGTGGCCGGGGACGCCGGGGCCTCCTCGTGCTGGTGGTCGTGCTCGTCGGCGCCGTCCTCGTGGCCGCCTTCGGCGGGTGTGCCGTGGTGGTGGCCGCCGGACTCGGCAGGGATCGCGGCCGCGACCTGCTGCAGGCCCAGGTACCCGCCCGCGCTGACGACGAGGACCACCAGACCGATGGGGCCGAAGATCCGGCGCAGCGGGCGGCGGGCCTCCTTGAGGGTGAAGGCGACGAAGGACAGCAGGAGGCCGGCCGGGATGAGCACGGCGGCGCGGGCGGGGAAGTCCTCGAAGTGCTGCATGCCACCGCTGAGCATGCCGATGCCGAAGGACAGGCCGAACGAGGTGCCGACGACGGCGACGATCCGCAGTGCGGTGAGCCGGCCCGGTTGCCGCTTCTCGGCGGCGATCGCGGCGGTGAGGAACAGGGCGGCGCCGGCCGCGCCGATCAGCGTGTAGCGGGCGGGGTCGAGGGGGTGGTGCACGATCGCCCCGCTGAGCAGGCCGGTACCGACGAAGTAGCCGATGTAGCCGAGATAGCGGCCGATCAGGGACGGTTCGGGGCGGGCCCGGCGGGCAGCGGCCCTTCCTCCGCCGGGCGGAGTCGGCCGGTGGGAGCGGTCGTCGGTGGACGCGGTGGCGACGGTCATGGGAAGCCCTTGGTCAGCGCGGGTGGGAGGCGGCCCGCGTGCCGGGTGGGCAGGCGGGCGTCGGGGCGCTCGGAGCGGGGCACGGCGGCACGGCACGTCCGTGCGCGGGTGTTGCACGGGTACGGCAGCCGTCCGGCAGGGTGCTTCGGGCGCGAGATCCTCTAGACCCGTAGGACCTGGATGCCGGCCAGGCGGTCCTGTCCGCCGCCCACGGTGCGGTGCGCGGACTCGACTGCCGGTGCGGCGGGCGCTGGCAGCACCGCCGCGACGGTCGGCACGGGCCACAGGCCGGGCAGCGACGGAGCCTGAGTGGGACCACCGGCCAGGCATGCGTGCCCGGAATGGCTGTGGTGGTCGTCGTCGACCGGGACCGGTGCCGCCGCTTGTGCCGAGGTCGGGGCATCGCACGTCTGCGTGTGCGCATGCTCGTCGTGGCCGTCCTCGTGATGGCCGCCGGGTGCGGTGGTGGCGTGGACGCCGGTGGACAGGTGCCCGGTGGGCGATTCGCCCTCCAGCCCGTGGGAGAGCATCAGCGCGAGGACCGCCAGCAGCGTCGCCACCCAGCTCCAGCGCCGACCCGCACCGGTCGGCAGCGAGCCGACGGGACGCGGGCGGGTGAGGGCGGCGGGCATGGGCGTGATCCTAACCCCCTGCCACCGCCGCCCTCGCCACCACCGCACCCGGCGGCCCCGAACCCGACCAGCTCAAGGCCCGGCTCGCCTTCGACGCGTCGGCCGCCCTTCCGGTCCTGCTCACCGTCACCGCACCGTCGGTCTTCAAGCCCCGTGGACTCACCCGCCGCGGCCACCGGCAGCGCCGGCCGCAGTCCTCCGTCGGCTGATCGCGGGCCGTCGCCGACCGGTCGACCGCCCACTCGAAAGCAGTACCGAGGACCCACAGCGGTACGGGGGAGGGGTATCGTCGGACCACGACTCCCGCACCTTCCCGGACAGGAATCCGGAGGAACCCGATGCACACCACCCCGCGCCCGGCCACGGCCAGGCTCCTCGCGGTGTGCACCCTGCTGCTCGGACTGTTCCTCATGCACGGCGCGCCCGTGGCGGCCGGCGGCTGCCACAACGGCATGACCCACGCCGTCGCGGCCCCCGGCATGGCCTCCCCGCACCAGGCACACGCCGCCGGTGCCGCCACCGTCGACCGCCGGCCGAGCGCAGCACCGACCCGGGCCACCACGCACAGCGGTGCGGCCTGCCTCTCGACACCGGCCCACGGCCGCGTCACTCTGGCAGCTCCGCCGCAGGTGGCCGTCCTGGCCCTGGTGCTGCTCGCGGGCACGGGCGCTCTTGCGTGCGCGGCGGGAGCCGCCGGGCTGCGCCGACGCGGCCCTCCGGGCGGGGGCCGTCCCCTTCTTCTCCAGGTGTGTGTCGCGCGGACGTGACAGGGCCCGGTCGATCCCGCACGCAGGGACCGATCCGCAGGCCCCGTTCACAGCCGCGCCCTCGGCGCGCCCTTCCGAAAGACTTTCCGATGCGCACTTCCCGTCTGCCCCGCCGCGCCGTCGCCCTCGCGGGCGCCGCACTCCTCACCACCGCCCTGGCCGCCTGCAGCTCGTCCGGCATGGACCACGACATGGAGGGCATGAACCACGGCCACGCCGCCTCGGCGAGCCCCTCCGCCACCGACGGCCACGCCATGCCCGGCATGGACCACGGCATGCCCGGTGCCGAGGGCGCCGGCGCACCGGCCGACAACCGCGCCGGCTACCGCCTCACCGCGGCCGCCGCGCTGTCCGCCGGGCAGCAGACCGACTACCGCTTCAGCATCACCGGCCCCGACGGCAAGCCGGTCACCGCCTTCGCCGTCGAGCAGACCAAGCAGATGCACTTCTACGCCATCCGCTCCGACCTCACCGGCTTCCAGCACCTGCACCCCACCATGGCCGCCGACGGCACCTGGACCGCCCAGCTCGACGCGCTCACCCCCGGCTCCTGGCGCACCTACGCCTCCTTCACCCCCGACAGCGGGGACGGCAAGGGCACCGCCCTGATCCTCTCGCGCACCGTGAACGTCGACGGCAAGGCGGAGCCGGCAGCGCTGCCGCCCGCATCCACCACCGCCCAGGTCGACGGCTACACCGTCACCCTCCAGGGCACCCCCATGGCCAACATGGCCCACCCGATGACGGTCACCGTCACCAAGGACGGCAAGCCGGTCACCGACCTCCAGCCCTACCTCGACACCTACGCCCACCTCACCGCCTTCCACGAGGGCGACATGGCCTTCGCCCACCTCCACCCCGAGAGCGAGGCGAAGAACGGCGGCCGGGGAGGCCCCGATCTCGCCTTCCACGCCGAGTTCCCCCAGCCCGGCAACTGGCGCCTGTTCCTCCAGTTCCAGACCGCCGACCGGCTCCACACCGCCGCCGTCACCCTCAAGGTCGGCTGAGCAGCAAGGTCCGGGTGCCGCCACCGCGGCACCCGGACCTCTCCGGCACTCCGCGGTGACCCTACGGAGCAGGGGAGATCGGTTGCGGAAATCCGTCGGCCGCGGCCCCGGTGTCGCGCTTGATGGCGACCATCGCCGCATCGTCGCCCAGCCGCCCGCCCACGTGGGCGAGGAGGTCCTGGCAGAGCCGGCGCAGGAGGGTGTGGGGGTCGCCGGGCGGCCATGAGGTCAGGCGATCGGTGAGCGGGTAGAAGGCTCCCGATTCGTCGCGGGCCTCGATGACACCGTCCGTGTACAGCAGCACGATGTCACCCTCCTCGAAGGCGAAGGTCTCGACCTGGACACCGGGCTCGACCAGTTCGGTGAGGCCCAGCGGCGGGGCGGGCAGGCTGACGTCGAGCGGCGTCACTTCGCCGGCGCGGAGCAGCAGCGGGGGCGGGTGCCCGCAGTCCGCGAGGTGGATGACCGGTTCGGTGTCGGGAACGTCGAGAACGACTGCGGTGATGAACGACTCGTTGCCGTCGGCGTCGACGGTCTCGTCTGCCGGGTCACCGGGATCGTCCGTGTCTCCGAAGACCGCTTTCTCCAGATGGGTGACCAGCAGGGGCAGGTCGGACTGCCGGTACGCCGCGGTCCGGAAGGCGCCGAGCACCAAGGAGGCCTCCCCGATCGCTTCGAGGCCCTTGCCCCGGACGTCGCCGACCAGGAACCGGCTCCCCTGCCGGGTGCGCACGGCCGCGTACAGGTCGCCGCCGATCTGGGCCTCGGCCTCCGCCGCGAGGTAGACCGACGCGATCCGCAGCGGGCCCATCCGGGCCGGGATGGGCCGTTGGAGCACCGCCTGCGCGGCTTCGGCCACCGAACGCAGCTGTGTCATCTCCTTCTCGTGCTGCTCGCGCAGATGGGCGAAGAGGGCGAGGAGCAGGGAGATCAACGCCAGGGCGGCGATCTGGACGGAGTGGTTGAGGTCGACCAGTGTGGTCCGCACGGCTGCGACGATCCCCTGGGCCAGGATGGCCGCCGCACCGACGGCGGCGGTCGTCCACGGGCCGGCGAAGGAGGCGGTGATCGCCGGGGCGGCGACCAGGAGCGGCCCGAGGTGCACCTCCGACGGCGCCAGCATGTCCACGACGGAGATGACCACGATCATCGCCAAGGGGATGATGATCAGCGTGCGGCCCTGTTGCCGCGGCCACCGCAGGTCCAATCGCCACCGAGATGCCATACCTCCTGCATACCTGCTCCCGCCGTCACGCGGTCGTCACCCGCTGCCGGTCGACTTCGACGTGTCGGCTCCGCACGGCGAGTCGGCGGCGCGAGCGGAAACGGCGTTCGCCCGGCAGTCCGCCCACTGCGCGCGGTGTCAGTAGGGCCCTCCGGCCCCCGTCCGGCCGCTCAGGGTCGATCGGCCCTGGCCGGGGTGAGGGCGGCCGCCGGAGGGTGGCGGCCATGAACACAACGAGCACACGTCGTTCGGGCCATGCCGTCGTCATCGGTGGCGGAATCGCCGGACTCACCGCCGCCCTCCGGCTGACCGGCGCGGGCCTGCGGGTGACGGTACTGGAGGCGGACGGCCGGGTGGGCGGCAAGCTCCGGGCGGGCGAGATCGCGGGAGCGCCGACCGACCTGGGCGCGGAGGCGCTGTTCGCACGGCAGCCGGAAGCGGTCCAGCTGGCCCGGGCGGTCGGCCTCGCCGACCGGTTGCAGCCCGCCGCCACCACGGCCACATCACTGTGGAGCCGCGGGGAGCTGCGGCAGATGCCCGCCGGCCACCTGATGGGCGTGCCGGGCGACCTCGAAGCACTGGCCGCCTCCGGCGTGCTCTCCGCCGCAGGCCTCGCCCGGGCCGCCGAGGACCTGGTCCTGCCACCGACCGCGATCGGCGACGACATCGCGATCGGCAGCCACGTGGCGCAGCGCTTCGGCCGCGAGGTGGTCGACCGGCTGGTCGAACCCCTGCTCGGCCTGTACGCCGGTGGCGCCGACCGCGTCTCGATGGGTGCCGTTCTGCCGCAGCTCCTCGAAGCGGCCAGGAAGCACGCGTCCCTGCTGGAGGCGGTCGGGGAGCTCCAGCGCGCGGGCGCCGCCCGGACGGGCCGGTCCGCGGGGCCGCTCTTCATGGGCATCGACGGCGGCGTCGGGCTGCTCTCCGACGCGGTCGCCTGCAAGGTCCGCGCCGCCGGTGGCAGCTTCCTCGTCAACCGGCCCGCACGCGGCCTCGCCCGTAGCGCCGCCGGGTGGGAGGTCCGCACCGACGACCGGGTGCTGGCAGCCGACGCCGTGGTGCTCGCCACGCCGGCCCGCGCGGCGGCCACCCTGCTCGCGCCGCACGCGCCGGGTGCGGCGGCCGAACTGTCCCGGGTCGAGTACGCCTCGACAGCCCTGGTGACCATGGCGTTCAGCCGCGCCGACCTCACGGCGCCGCCGGCGGGTTCCGGCTTCCTCGTCCCGCCCGTGGACGGGCGCACCGTCAAGACCGCCACCTTCTCCGGCAACAAGTGGCGCTGGATCTCGGACGCGGCCCCCGACCTGTTCGTCCTGCGGACCTCGATCGGTGACGGGCAGCTCCACCGCGACGACGCCGACCTCGTCGCGGGCTCGCTCCGCGACCTCTCGGACGCGACCGGCCTCACCGCGAAGCCCGTCGCCGGGGAGGTCACCCGGTGGATCGACGGACTGCCTCGGTACACCGTCGGCCACCCGGCCAGGATCGAGCGCATCCGCCGCTCGATCGCCGACCTGCCCGGAATCGCGGTCTGCGGCGCCCTCTACGACGGCATCGGCATCCCCTCCTGCATCGCCGGCGCGCAGCGCGCCGCCGAGGAGACCCTGGCCGCACTCACCGTCCCGGCCGGCTGACCGGCACGGGGCGCAGCCCCGGTGGGCCGGCCTCTCCCGGGGCCGGCCCGAAGGCCGACGGCAGGGCCGAACGACCCCAGACAGCGGCCGTCCGGCAAACCTACGGTGGCGCTACCTACGCAACCGTAGGTTCTTTGGTACGTCCAGGAAGTTGGCACACGTGAGCATCACCCCCGCCCGTCCCCGGCTGACCGACACCCGCCTGCTGCACGACCTGGAGGAGGTCGTCGAGCGCGAACTGAACCGCCATCTGCGCGTGTTCAAGGAATGGATGCCCCACGAGTACGTGCCCTGGAGCCGGGGCCGGGACTTCGACGGACCGCTCGGCGGGGAGCCCTGGGCGGTCGGGCAGTCGCCGCTCACCGAGGTCGCCCGGGTCTCGCTCGTGGTCAACCTGCTCACCGAGGACAACCTGCCCAGCTACCACCACGAGATCGCCACCCTCTTCGGCCGTGACGGCGCCTGGGGCACCTGGGTGCACCAGTGGACCGCCGAGGAGGCACGCCACTCCATCGTGCTGCGCGACTACCTCCTCGCGTCCCGCGCGGTCGACCCGGCCGAGCTGGAACGCGCCCGGATGTCGCACATGAGCAACGGCTTCGTCTCCGACAACCGGCACTCCCCGTTGCACACGGTCGCCTACGTCGCCTTCCAGGAGCTCGCCACCCGCATCTCGCACCGCAACACCGGCCGCAGCTCCGGCGACCCCGTGTGCGACCGGATGCTGGCCCAGGTCGCCAACGACGAGAACCTGCACATGATCTTCTACCGCAACCTGCTCAAGGCCGCGTTCGAACTCGCCCCGGACCAGGCGATGCAGGCCGTCGACGAGGTCGTGACGAACTTCCGGATGCCCGGACACGGCATGCCCGGCTTCGAACGCGCCGCCGTCCGGATCGCGCTCGGCGGCGTCTACAACCTGCGCGTCCACCACGACGACGTCCTCCAGCCGGTGCTGCGCCACCTGGGGATCACGGAGCTCGGCGGGCTCGGCCCGGACGGGCTCGAGGCCCAGCAGCACCTGGGCGAGTACCTCGACGGCCTGACCGCCCAGGCGGCCCGGTTCGACGAGCGGCAGGCCGCGATCCTCGCCCGCCGGGGCGCGGCCCGAAGCTGACACCCGCGGCCGCCGGGCGGGCCGGGCGGGCCGCTGTCAGCCGCGACCGGCGGCCGGCAGCGGGTCGTGGCGGATCCGGTCCCCCGGCACGCCGGCTGCGAACAGGTGGCCCTGCACCGTCTCGACCACGGCAGGCGGGCCGCCGACGAAGGCGAGGTGCCCGGACCAGTCGGAGCCCGCCAGGGCCGCGCACAGGGCACCGCCGGGCCGTGCCTCGTGCCCGAGGACCGGGACCAGCTCCAGCCACGGGCGGCGCACACCCAGGTCCACCAGGGCGTCCCAGCCGTAGAGATCGGCGCGGTCGCGGGCCCCGACCAGCAGGTGCACCCGCTGTCCCCGCACCCGCCGCTCCGACAGGTCCTCGACCAGTGCCTTCATCGGGGCCAGCCCGGTGCCGTGGGCGACCAGCAGCAGATCGCGGGGATCGTCGTCCACGTCCACCGTCATCGCCCCCCGCGGCGGCCCGAGCCGCAGCGTGTCACCGACCGCCGTGCCGTCCACCAGCGCGGCGCTCACCCCGCCCGTCCCCGAACGCCGTACGTGGAACTCCAGGACATTGTCCGCGCGGGGGGCACAGGCGATCGAGTACGGCCGCCAGGTGTGCGGCAGCAGGGCGGACTCCACCGTGGCGTACTGGCCGGCCCGGTACGGGTAGGGCTCGCCCGTCCGCACCTGCAGGACCGCGACATCGGGCCCGCACGGCTGGTGGGCGGTCACCACGCCGAGCCAGTACGGGGGCTCGGTGAGTGCCGACTCCGCGGCAGCGACCATCTCGCCGACCGCGAACCGCAGCATCCGCAGCCATGCGCCCTCGGCGTCGGCGCTCCACGCCCGCCCGGCCAGGCTCCGCAGCGCGCTGCACAGGGCTTCCTCGAACGCGTCGTAGTGCGCCGGCCAGACGCCGAGCTTCCGGTGGTCCCTGCCCAACTGCTGCAGCACCGCGGACATGTGGTCCGGACGGTGCAGGTTGTCGATCAGGTACCGGAACATCCGGCCGAGGTGCTCGCGCTGGAACTCCATGGACTCGGGGAACAGGCGCCGGAGGTACGGCCTGCGCAGGAACATGAAGTCGTAGAGGTGCTCGATGAGAAGGTCGAACGGGGTGACCGCGTCGAGATGGCGCAGGATCATCTCCTGGTCCGCGCGGGCATCGTGGCCGTATCCGGCCCGTTGCGCCGGCGGCAGGGTCGGGGTCGACACGGCCGGTGCGAGGATCTGCCGCCGAAGGCGCATCGCGTCGTGCCGGGCCAGCAGGCTGTCGTACTCAGTGCGGCTCGTGATCTCCATGCGTGAAGCCTAACCAGCGCCAACTCACTTGTGATCATGGACTGTTCGGCTGAAAACAAGGGGCCGTACGGCCCTGTACGACACACTCCTGCCGCCCCTCCCGAACCACACCGGGAACCGGTGCCCGTGTTGCGGCGTCCGGTGAGTAGTCGTCACAGCACTCTTCAGTCGCCAGTGGAGCCATGAGCCGCACCGCAGCACTGTCAGCACCGGCCCGTCGCGCACGCAGGGCCGTGTTCGTCGCTCTGGCGGTCCCGGGCGCAGCGGCCGCCGCCTTCGTCCTGCAGCGGTCGCTGCGCCACCACGGCGGGGGGTGGCACGAGTGGGTCGGCACGATCAGCGGCGTGGTTCTCCTCACGGTGGCGGCACTGCCGGTGGCCGCGCTGACGGTGTGGATGCTGGCGCACCGTCGGAGAGCGTCCGGCACCACGCCTGCGTGGGCGTGGCGCAAGTCGCTGGCCGAGGTCGGCATCGTGTACGGGACGGTGCCGTGGATATGGATGATCATGCTGCCGGGCGGCGGGGCCGGCGCCGCCCCCAGGCGGGTGAACCCGGTGCCGCTGCGGGACCTGCTCACGATCCTCGCAGGCAGCCCGGCGACGGCAACCGTCCAGATCGTCGGCAACCTGCTGGTGTTCGCGGCACTGGGGTACCTGGCTCCGCTGCGGTTCGCGGCGCTGGCGTCACTGCCGCGGATCCTGGCGCTCGCCGCGGGCTGCTCCGTCCTGGTCGAGACCGCGCAGTACTTCCTGTGGCTGGACCGGGTGTCCTCGGTGGACGACGTGCTGCTCAACGCGGCCGGTGCCGCTCTCGCAGCGCCGGCGTCGCGCCGCTCGTGGCGTGTCACGGCCGGGGCGGGTGACGGGGCGGCGGCCGGGTGAGTGTGCGGCTCGGCCTACCGGGGGTGCGGGCGTGGGTCGCCTACGCTGGCGAGGTCCGCCGCCGGTCCGGCCCGGCTGCCACGTGCTGACGGGAGTGCAACGGTGGTCTCCTCGGCTCCTGCAGGTCAGGGTGCGGCGCCGTCGCGACGGCAGCGCTTCCGGGCGTGGCTGCTCGAGGGCATGGCGGAGACCGCCAAGCAGCACCCCGGCCCGCACGCGGAGGTCAAGGAGGAGCACGGGCAGCGCTGGTGGCGGGTGATGTGCCTGACCGGCCTGGACTACTTCTC